>JBOICD010000186.1:0-6859 GCA_050739855.1 Pseudomonas sp. | reverse complement strand
AAGTCGCCCAGCAAAGCGAATACGCTGCGATCATCGCCCTGGGCGCGGTGATCCGTGGCGGTACCCCGCACTTCGAATACGTGGCGGGCGAATGCACCAAGGGCCTGGCCCAGGTGTCCATGGAGTTCGGCGTACCGGTCGCCTTCGGTGTCCTGACGGTCGACTCGATCGAACAGGCCATTGAGCGTTCCGGCACCAAAGCCGGCAACAAGGGTGCTGAAGCTGCCCTGTCCGCTCTGGAAATGGTCAGCCTGCTGGCGCAGTTGGAGGCCAAGTGATTAGCGACGAAAGCGATCGTTTCAACCCGCGCGATCCAAAACCTGCGGATGCTGGCAAACCATCGAAAAGCGCCAAGCGCCGCGAAGCCCGTCAGCTCGCGACTCAGGCCCTGTATCAATGGCACATGGCCAAGCAGTCGCTGAACGAGATCGAAGCGCAGTTCCGGGTCGATAACGATTTCACCGATGTCGACGGTGCCTATTTCCGCGAAATCCTGCATGGGGTTCCGGTGAAAAAGGCTGAAATCGACGAAGCACTGAAACCATGCCTGGATCTGGCCCTGGAAGAGCTCGACCCGGTTGAACTGGCGGTACTGCGCCTGTCCACCTGGGAGTTCATGATGCGCGCTGATGTACCGTACCGCGTCGTGATCAACGAAGGCGTCGAGCTGGCCAAGGTGTTCGGTGCCACTGACGGACACAAGTTCGTCAACGGTGTGCTCGACAAGCTGGCTCCACGGCTGCGTGAAGCCGAAGTAAAGGCGTTCAAGCGCTGATTGCGGCGCTGATTGCCAATGGGTGAGTTCGAGCTGATTCGCCATTACTTCGCCGCTGCGCCCTGCGCGCAAGGCGGCGAAGCGGTTGCGCTGGGCATTGGCGATGATTGTGCCTTGCTCAGCCTGCCGCCTGGCGAGCAACTGGCGATTTCCACCGACACGCTGGTGGCCGGGGTGCATTTCCCGGCTGTCTGCGACCCTTTTCTGCTCGGTCAGCGTTCGCTGGCTGTTGCCGCCAGTGATCTGGCTGCCATGGGCGCCACACCCATCGGCTTTACCCTTGCCCTGACCCTGCCTGAGGTGCGTGCCGACTGGCTGCAGGCCTATGCCCGTGGTCTGAACCAGATGGCTCAGGCTTGCAGGCTGAGCCTGATCGGTGGCGACACCACGCGTGGCCCGTTGAGCCTGACCATGACCGTGTTCGGCCGCGTGCCGGCGGGCCAGGCCTTGACCCGTAGTGGTGCCCGCGCCGGCGACCTGCTGTGTGTGGGCGGCGAGCTGGGCAATGCCGCCGGCGCCTTGCCCTTGGTGCTTGGGCAGCGCCAGGCCGATCCCGCTGTGGCCGATCCGTTGCTCGCCCATTACTGGTCGCCGCAGCCGCAAATAGCGTTGGGGCAGGCGCTGCGCGGCAAGGCGACTGCGGCGCTGGATATCTCCGATGGCCTGTTGGCCGACTGCGGGCATATCGCCAAGGCGTCGCAGGTGTCGCTGCAGGTCGAGCTGGATCGGCTGCCGTTGTCTGCCGCGCTGCAAGCATTCTTCGGTCATCAAGGCGCTCAGCAGGCCGCGCTGGCCGGCGGCGACGACTATGTACTGGCGTTCACCTTGCCTGAAGCCGAGCTGGCACCACTGCTGGCTGCGGGTTGGCCGATCCATGTGGTGGGGCGTGCAGGCACTGGCGCTGGCGTCAGCCTGGTGGACGATCAGGGACAGGACATCACCCCGACAACCCGGGGCTATCAACATTTTAGGGAGCAACCGTGACCGATCACCCCAATCAGGTGCCTGCGGAGAACGTTCCGCCGTCGGTCTGGCGCAATCCGTGGCACTTTCTTGCATTCGGCTTCGGCTCCGGGACCTTGCCCAAAGCGCCGGGAACCTGGGGCTCGCTGGTCGCTTTACCCTTTATCCCGTTGTGGCAGATGTTGCCCGACTGGGGCTACTGGCTGATGCTTGGTCTGACCATGCTGTTCGGCTTCTGGCTGTGCGGCAAGGTTGCCGATGACTTGCGTGTTCATGACCATGAAGGCATTGTCTGGGACGAGATGGTCGGCATGTGGATCACCCTGTGGTTGGTCCCCGAAGGCTGGCAATGGCTGTTGGCGGGCTTTCTGATGTTCCGCTTTTTCGACATCCTCAAGCCTTGGCCGATTCGCTGGGTTGACCGCCATGTGCACGGCGGTGTCGGTATCATGCTTGACGATGTGCTGGCGGGCGTCTTCGCTTGGCTGGGCATGCAGGTGCTGGTATGGAGTGTCACTTAAGGGAGTAGTGTGATGCGTGGATGGCGAGTAGTCCTGTTGATCCTGGCGCTGGTCGTCAGCGGTGTTCACGCCAGCGAGACAATCGAAGTGCCCAAGCAAGTAAGACTGGCCAGTGAGCGCTGGGAGGATTACACCAACGCTGACGGCACTGGTATGGCCTGGGATATTCTGCGCAAGGTGTTCGAACCGGCGGGAGTCCGGGTAATGGTGCTCAGCGTGCCGTACAGCCGCGCAATTGGCCTGGTCAAGCGCGGCGAAGCCGATGCCTGGGTCGGCTCCTATCATGAAGAAGAAGCCGACAATATCTACCCGCAGTGGAACTTCGACACCGACCATATCTACGCCCTGAGCCTCACCAGTAAGCCTGTACCGACCCCGGAGAACCTGGGCCGGTTCAAACTTTCCTGGGTGCGCGGCTATGGCTATCAGGACTACCTGCCCAATGTCGGCGAGTACCGCGAGGTGCAACGCCGCGAGGGGATCTTGCCGATGCTCGAACGCGGGCGTGTGGATTTCTACATCGATGCGCAGACTGAAGTCGAATACGTTCTGGATCAGGCGAAAGCAGGTGAGCGGCGCAGGTTTCGCAGCACGCACATTGCCGAACTGCCGCTGTACCTGGCCTTTGGCAACACTGAAAAAGGCCGGGTGCTCAAGGAGCTGTTTGACCAGCGTATGGAAAAGCTGGTGGCCAGTGGCGAGTTGCGCGCGATTTTCAGCCATTGGTCCCAGCCCTATCCGTTCGATGAGAAAGGGCGCCTGGAGTAGGCCAAATCGTATCTATCGATGGATTTGAGCAAAGATTCGACCTGAGCAGCCCGTGCACATGCTGGTACAATCGGCTCACTTTATTCTTCAAGCTTTCAAATCAGGAGCACAAAGTGCCCGTCGTCTTTGTTGCCGCGTCCAAGCTGCCTACCCCGTTTGCGATTTTCACCATGCATGGTTTTCTCGATGAAGCCACTGGCCGCGAGCACGTTGTGCTCAGCCTGGGTGATATCGCCGATGGGCAACCGGTGCTCGGGCGCCTGCATTCCGAATGCCTGACTGGCGATGCCTTGTTCAGCCAGCGTTGCGACTGCGGTTCGCAGCTTGAGGCGGCCCTGCAGGCCATCGCCCGCGAAGGCCGTGGCGTACTGCTGTACCTGCGCCAGGAAGGCCGTGGCATTGGCCTGTTGAACAAGATCCGCGCTTACGAGCTGCAAGATGGTGGCGCCGACACGGTCGAGGCCAACGAGCGCCTGGGCTTTGCCGCCGACCAGCGTGACTATGGCATGTGCCAGCCGATGCTTGAGCACCTGGGGGTCAAGTCGCTGCGATTGATGACCAACAACCCGCGCAAGGTCAAGGCACTGACCGGCATGGGCATCCCGGTCGCCGAGCGTGTGCCGCTGCACACCGGCCACAATCCGCACAACAAACACTACCTGGCCACCAAGGCTGGCAAGCTCGGCCACATGATGGGCAACGAGCACCAGGGCGAGGCCGGTCGGGCGTGACCCGCGCCCAGGTTCGCCGTCGCCTCGAACTCGCCTGGTGGCAGTACCTGGCGCTGGCGTTGGCACCGTTGCTGGTGTTCGCCTGGGCCTTTGGTGACCTGCAGGCATTGATTGCGGTCCTGGCCATGCCGATGTTCATCGCTGGTGTGGCCTCGATGTTCCTCAGCCTGCCACGCTTCGGTGCCTACAAGCGGGCACTGATCGCTACCCAGAAAGCCCTCGACAGTGACGCCGAACCTGCCGCCTGGATTGAACTGGCGCGTGTGCGACGCCTGGGCATGCTGTTCGCCTGCCTGCCGGCATGGATATCGGCGTTGTCGGTGTTCGTCGGCCTGGAAGCGGTGCCGCAGATCCTCCTGGCGATCTCCAGCCTGGTGCTGCTCTACCTCTACCGTATCCCGCGTCAGCTCGGCTGATGCGCGGCATTCTGCTGCTGGTGTTACTGGCACTGGCCGCGCCACTGACGGCTGCTTCGCGGGTGGTCAGCCTGGCCCCCTCGCTGTCGGAAATCGTTGTCGAACTGCACGCCACTGATCTGCTGGTGGGCATGCTCGACGGTGGCGAGCGTCCACCGGCCTTGGCCCAGGTGCCTTCGGTCGGGCGCTACGGCCAGATCGACATGGAGCGGCTGCTCAGTCTCAAGCCTGATCTGTTGCTGCTCTGGCCGGGCAGCGTTCCGGCGGCCCAGCGTGATCAGCTCATGCGTCTGGGTATCGCCACCTACACCGCCGAACCCCATGGCATCGATGAGTTGATCGAACAGATTGAGGCTATCGGCGTGCAAATGGGGCGCGCGGAGCAAGGGCGAGCGCGCGCGCAGCAGCTGCGTGAGCAATTGCAGAAGCTCCGTGTGCAGTATCATCGTGAACAGCCGCTACGGGTTTTCTATCAGGTCTGGGACAAGCCCCTGTATACGGTCGGCGGCGGGCAGATCGTCAGTGATGCCCTGGCGGTGTGCGGTGCGCGTAATGTGTTCGCCGAGCTCAAGGTGCCTGCGCCACAGGTCAGCCTGGAGTCGGTGCTGTTGCACGATCCCCAGGTGATCCTCGCCAGCGACCAGGCCCAGCTCGACGCCTGGAAGGCCTGGCCGCAGGTCGATGCCGTGCGCCATGGGCGTTTGCTGCTGGTGCCGGACAAGGGCCTGGAGCGGCCCAGCGGGCAGATGATCGAAGCGACGGCGCGGTTGTGTCAGGTACTCGACGTTAAAGCGCCGGTGTCCAGGTGATGCCAAGCAGCCAGGTGCGGCCTTCTTCTCGGTAGTCTGCGAACCCACCAGCGTAGCTGTACTGCGCGCGGCTATAGGTCTTGTCCAGCAGGTTTTCAGCCTTCAGCTCCAGACGGATTTCGCGGCTGACTGTCCAGCTGCTGCGCAAACCGAACAGGCCGTAGCCACTGAGCTTTCTTTCATTTTCCGGATCGGCGTAACTGCTACTGACCGCTTGCCAGCTGGCGCCCAGGCCCAGGCGATCGAACTGCCGGTCCAGGTCCAGGTTCAGGGTGCGCCGGGCACGACGCTCAAGGGTATGGCCGGAGTCGCGGTCACGGGGATCGATCAGCGAAAGGCCGAGCGTGCTTTGCCAGCCAAACCATTGCTGGTGCAGGCTGGCTTCGAAGCCATTGATCCTCGCCGAGCCTACGTTGTGCGGAATGTAGTTGGTGCCGTAGACAATCGCGTTGCGAAGATCGGTGCGGTACAGCGACGTCTCCAGGCGAGTGCTCTCGCTTAGTTGACTGCGCCACTGCAGTTCGTAGCTTTTCGAGCGCTCGGGTTTTAGGTCGGGATTGCTGAAGTCCGGGTAGTAGAGGTCGTTGAAGGTCGGCGCGCGGAAGCCTTCACTGTAAGACAGCAGCAGGTCATTGGCCGGATTGACCGGCAGGGTGAGGCTGGCGCTCCAGCTGTTCTGGCTGCCGAATTGCTGGTTCTGGTCGCGACGGACGCCGACTTCGGTGGAAAAGGCGTCGCCCTTGTAGCGATGTTGCACGAAGGCGGCGCGGTTCCAGCGGCTGTCTTCGTTAAGCGGGCTGCTGGTGTGCAAGCGATCCTGGTACCAGTCGCCACCCAACAACAGGTTGTTGCGCTCATCGAGGCTGAGGTCATTCTGCCAGTTGATCGCGTCGCGGTAGGTGTTGAACTCGCTACCGCCAGGCTGCAGTGAGTCGCGCTTGGTGTCGCGGTTCTCGCTGTGGCCCAGCTCCAGACGCGAATGCCAGACTTCGCTGAGCTGCGCGTCGGCATAGGTGCCAAGGCTACTGACGTTGAAGTCGGTATAGGGCTGGCTGCCGTCGCCAAACAGGTTGTCGTATTCGCTGCGGCCCCAGCTGTCGAGCAGGTTCAGGCCTAGTTCCAGGGAGTCGCTGGCGACGTGGCTGAGGTTCAGACTCAGGCTCTTGTTGCGATAGGCGTCGTGATCGGCGTTGGCCGGGAAGGACTCGCGGGTCGCATTGATGCCGGCGCTTTCTTCCAGGCCGGCGGCGAGGTTGAAGCGGGTCTGATCATTGCCGCCCGAGAGGCCGACATCACGCTGCCAGGTCTGGTTGCTGCCGGCACCCAGGTGCAGGCGTGGTTGCAGGCCGGGCTTGTCGGCGCGGCGGGTGAAGATCTGAATCACCCCGCCAATCGCATCGCTGCCGTAGATGGCCGAGCGTGAGCCACGCAGAACTTCGACGCGCTCGATCTGATCGATGTTCAGGAACTGCAGGCCGCTGTCGCCGGAGGAGGTGTTGGCGATGCGCACACCATCGACCAACACCAGGCTTTGTGCCGACTTGGTGCCACGAATGTAGATACCGGGCAGGCTGCCACGACCGCCGGTGCGCGACACCTGTACACCCGGAACGCGGGTCAGCAAGTCGGTGACGCTGGAAGGTTGTAGGCGATCGATGTCATCGCGGGTGAACACTGTGTTGGCGGCACTGGATTGCGTGCGGTCCTCGACCTGGCGGTTGGCGCTGATCAGGGTGTCGGGCAGCTTCAGGGCGTTGTCGCGGTCGGTGGGGGCGGCCTGCAGAGAGGTGGGCAGGCAGAGCAGGAGCGGGGTAAGGCGATAGAGCTTCATGGCAGTTCCATTGCTATCGCGGGGCAAGCCCGCTCCCACGGTGGG
>JBOICD010000185.1:0-6873 GCA_050739855.1 Pseudomonas sp. | reverse complement strand
GGCGAATTCAGCGTCACCCAGGCGGTTGGCATCTCCGCGCTGACCCTTGTGCTGTACGCAGCGTTCCTGTGGATGCAGATGCGCAGCCACCGACGCTTCTTCATGCAGCCGCCAGCCGGCCAGATGAGCATCGCCCAGCCTGAAGCACGCAGCGATGCACCGGGTATCAACGAGCAGACACCGCTCGATAGCAAAGAGATCCTGATACGTTCACTGGTGCTGCTCGGCTTGATACTGCCGATCGTATTGCTGGCGCATTACCTGGCGGTGGTGACCGACTACGGCATCGAGGCAGTCGGCGCACCGACCGCGGTGGGTGGTGTGTTGATTGCGATCATTGTCTTCACCCCCGAGTCGATTACCGCGGTGAAGGCGGCGATCAACAACGAAATGCAACGCGCGATCAACCTGTGCCTGGGTGCATTCGTTTCGACCGTCGGCCTCACTGTGCCGGCTGTGCTGGTGATCGGCATGGTCACCAACAAGCAGGTGGTGATGGGGATTTCCAATACGGAAATCCTGCTCTTCGTCGTCACTTTGGTGCTGACCATGCTGAGTTTCAACAGCCAGAAAACCTCACCGATCCAGGGCCTCATGCATCTGGTGGTATTCGCAGTGTTCGGGCTGGTGCTTTTTTACCCGTGACCACCACGCCGATCTGCTTGAGGCCCCGGCGTTTCAGCGGCTGAGCTGCTGCAACAGCACCTCCAGCGGATGGCGCAAGGTGCGATCCGCCTGGCGCTTGACCTGACTACGGCATGAGTATCCGGTGGCCAGCGCCTCACCCTCCTTGTCCAGCTTGCCCGCCCAGGACTGCTCGAAGATGACCTTCGAGGTGTCCTGGTTGCGCGCTTCGTGGCCGTAGGTGCCAGACATGCCGCAGCAGCCGGTGGCCTCGGTGGACAGTTTCAGGCCCAGACGGGCGAACACCTGCTCCCACTGACGAGTACTGGCCGGGACGTTGGTCTTCTCGGTGCAGTGCGCCATCAGGCGGTAAGTGGTGGTTGCCCGGGTCGGCTGCTCGGGCAGCACATCCATCAGCCACTCCTGTGGCAGCAAGACTTTCGGGCAATCGCCCAGGCCCGGCACCTTCTGGTACTCCTGGCGGTAGACCAGGGTCATTGCCGGGTCCAGGCCGACCAAAGGCACACCGCAGTCGGCCAGGGCACTGAGCTGACGCGCGTTGCGGATGGCCGCCTTGTTGAAGGCACCGAGGAAACCCTGGACGTGCAGCGGCTTGCCGTTGGCGCTGTATGGCGCCAGGTAGATGCGGTGGCCGAGGCGGTAAGCCAGGTCAATGAAGGCTGCCAGCACCGGGGTTTCGAAATAGCGGGTGAAGGCATCCTGAACCAGGACAATACTGCGCTCGCGCTGGGCCGGGGTCAGTTCGCGCAAGGCCGGGATGCTGGCCACGCGCACGTTGCAACGGGTCAGGGTGGCCTGCAAGTTGTAACGGCTGATCAGCGGACTGTCGAGCATGCCGACATGCCGCTCCAGCAGTTTGCTCACCCACTTCGAACCCATCACCGCGTTGTACAGCCCAGGCGCATGCGCCAGGTACGGGATGCTGAACTCCAGCGAACCAATCAGGTAGTCACGCAGCGGCCGCTGGTAGCGCCCGTGGTACAGCTCCAGGAAGCGCGAGCGGAATTCCGGCACGTTGACTTTGATCGGGCACTGGCCCGCGCAGGATTTACAGGCCAGGCAACCGGCCATGGCGTCGTAGACTTCATGGGAGAAGTCCGCTTCGCCCTTGCTGCGCGAAAGATTGTTGCGCAGACGCGCCGGCAGGCCTTTGAGCCAATTCAGCTTGCCCTGCGCGGTGGCCAGCACATCGATGTTGGCGGCGCCCTGCAGGCGCAGCCATTCGCGGATCAGCGAGGCGCGGCCCTTGGGCGAGTGCTGGCGTTCGCGGGTGGCTTTCCACGACGGGCACATGGCGTCGTTGGGATCGTAGTTGTAGCAGGCGCCGTTGCCGTTGCAGTGCACGGCGCTGCCGAAGCTTTGCCACACACGCTCGTCGATCTGCCGGTCGTAGTCGCCCCGCAGCGGCGCTTCGTTGACCTTGATCAGGCCCTGGGCACTGTCTGGTGGGGTGCAGATCTTGCCGGGGTTGAGCTGGTTATGCGGGTCGAAGGCGCCCTTGAGCGCTTGCAGCGACGGATACAATTCACCGAAGTACTCCGGCACGTATTCCGAGCGCAGGCCCTTGCCATGTTCACCCCAGAGCAGGCCGCCATAGCGCAGAGTCAGCGCCGCCACCGCGTCGGAAATCGGCTTGACCAGCGCCGCCTGGGCCGGGTCTTTCATGTCCAGCGCCGGGCGTACATGGAGCACACCGGCATCGACGTGGCCGAACATGCCGTAGGCCAGGCCATAACCGTCGAGCAAGGCGCGGAACTCGGCGATGTAATCAGCCAGTTGCTCCGGCGGCACCGCCGTGTCTTCCACGAACGGCTGCGGACGCACTTCACCCTCGACGTTGCCAAGCAGGCCCACCGAGCGTTTGCGCATGGTATAGACCCGCGTCACCGCCTCGGCGCCTTCGGCCAGGGTGTGGCCCAGGCGCTCGACGCCTTGGTCGGCCTGCAGGTGGGCGACAAACGCCTGCACCCGCGCATTTACCTCGGCCGGATCATCGCCGCAGAATTCCACCAGGTTGATGCCCAGGGTCGGGCGCTCGGCGTCAGCAGGAAAGTACTCGGCGACGCTGTGCCAGACGATGTCTTTCATCGCCAGCATCAGCACCTTGGAGTCGACCGTCTCGATCGACAGCGGCTTGTGCGCCATCAGCGCATTAGCGTCGCGCAGGGCGTCCATGAAGCTGGTGTAGCGGACGTTGACCAGTACCGCGTACTTGGGGATCGGTAGCACATTGAGCTTGGCCTCGACCACATATCCCAGCGAGCCTTCGGCGCCGCACAGCACGCTGTTGAGGTTGAAGCGGCCCTGCTCGTCGCGCAGGTGCGCCAGGTCGTAGCCAGTCAGGCAGCGGTTGAGCTTGGGGAAAATCTGCTCGATCAGCTCGGCCTGGGTTTCCTGGATCTGCCGCGCAGTGCGGTACACCTCACCGGCACGGCCAGACTCGGCACAGGCCTCTTCCAGTTCCACGTCGCTCAACGGCCGGGTGTGCAGGTGCTGGCCACCCAGCAGCACGCTGTGCAGTTCCAGCACGTGGTCGCGGGTTTTGCCGTAGGTGCAACTGCCCTGGCCGCTGGCGTCGGTGTTGATCATGCCGCCGACGGTGGCGCGGTTGGAGGTCGACAGCTCGGGGGCGAAGAACAGCCCGTGGGGCTTGAGCGCAGCGTTGAGCTGGTCCTTGACCACGCCGGCCTGGACCCGCACCCAGCGCTCCTCGACGTTGATTTCGAGGATGCTGTTCATGTGCCGCGACAGGTCGACAACGATGCCGTCGGTCAGCGATTGGCCATTGGTACCGGTGCCGCCACCGCGCGGGGTCAGCTTGACCGCCTTGAAGCGCGGCTCGGCCATCAGCGCGGCGATGCGCGCGACGTCCTCGGCATCCTGGGGGAATACCGCCGCCTGCGGCAGGCGCTGGTAGATCGAGTTGTCGGTGGCCAGCACCGTGCGGGTGGCGTAGTCAGCACTGAGCTGGCCGCGGAAACCAGCAGCACGCAGGGCTTCGAGAAAGTCAGGGTACAGCGTGGCCGGCGCAGTGCCGGTCAGTCGGGCGATCATCGGGGGATGGCCTCATTTATGTCAGGCTAATCAGGAATACTTGCTGAAACGGTATGGTCAGTACACCGCCAGGTAGTGGATGATGCCAATGATCCCGCAGCCTTGCGCCAGGCACAAACGGATATTCCCGCAGCCTTTGATGACTTTTACGAATGAATTACCGCAACCTCACGCCTTCGATGTCCCTGTTGCTCGCCTTTGAAGCCGCGGCGCGTCATGAAAGCTATACCCGCGCGGCGGTGGAACTGGCGCTGACCCAGAGCGCCGTCAGCCGTCAGGTCCAGGCCCTGGAGCAGCAACTGGGGGTGACGTTGTTCCGCCGCGAAGGCCGCACGGTCAAGCTCACCGATGTCGGACGCCTGTACCAGCGCGAAATCAGCGAGGCCCTCGGCCGCGTGCGCAGCGCCACCCTGCACGCCATAGCGCACCAGGCCGGTGGCGGCAGCCTGCGCCTGGCCACCTTGCCGACTTTCGGCTCGAAATGGTTGTTGCCACGCCTGCACGAGTTCTATCGCAGCCATCCCGACGTGCTGGTGCATATCAATTCACGGATCGAACCGGTGGACTTCGCCACCAGCGGCATCGACGCTGCCATCGTGGTCGCCACCAGCGAACTGCCGGGGCTGATCTGCCATCGCCTGCACGCCGAAGAACTGATGGTGATCCTGTCACCGACCCTGGCGGCCAGCCGGTCCGACTGGAGCCCGAAGGACATCAGCCAGCAGGTGCTGCTCAGTGTCGCCAACAACGCCAATGCCTGGGGCGAATGGTTCACCCACCAAGGCCTGGCGCACCAGGCCATGCGCCTGGGGCCGAGCTTCGAACTGACTTCGCATTTGATCCAGGCGGTGCGCGCCGACATCGGCATCGGCCTGGTGCCACGCATCCTGATCAGCGACGAACTGGCCAGTGGCGAGCTGAGCAGCCCTGCCCTGCCCTTTGCCAGTGCGCGCAGTTACTACCTGGTGTATCCGCCGCGCAACCAGGCGCTGCCAGCGCTGGAGGCATTCCGTAGCTGGCTGCTGGACAAAGCGGGGATGGAACTTCGAGGTTGAGGACGAGCGCGACGCCGTAACGTCGCGCTCGCGATCACTCAGTGCGGGGCGCGGGGGATGGTCTTGAGCAGGTCTTCAGGGCTGATGTGGCCAACCACTTGCTGGCTGCCCGGCTGCGGCAGATCGAAGATGTGCCCCTTCATCTTGCCGATGACGTGCATCTCGCAAGGTTTGCAGTCGAACTTCAGGGTCAGCACTTCGTCGCCGTGAATCAGTTGCATCGGCGCGACCTTGGTGCGCACGCCGGTGACGCCCTTGGCCTGTTTCGGGCAGAGGTTGAAGGAGAAGCGCAGGCAGTGCTTGGTGATCATCACCGGCACTTCGCCCTTCTCTTCATGGGCTTCATAAGCCGCATCGATCAGCTTGACGCCGTGGCGGTGATAGAAATCGCGCGCCTTCTGGTTGTAGACGTTGGCCAGGAACGACAGATGCGATTCCGGGTACACCGGTGGCGGATTGCTTTCTGCTTTACGCCCGCCGCGTGGATGCGCCTTGATACGCGCTTCAGTCAGCGCTTCGATCACTTCGCGGCGCAATGCCTTGAGCTGCGAGTTGGGGATGAAAAACGCCTGTGGCGCATCCAGCTCGATGGCGGTGGCGTGATATTGGGTGGTGCCCAATTGGCCGAGCAGGTCGTGCAGTTGCTCCAGCGCCTGCTCCGGCTTGTTGGCCGCACCGAACGGACCGTCCAGGCTGACGCTGGCGCTGACGCCCTCTTCGCTGGTGGCAGTCAGTTGCAGACGCTCTTCACGCAGGCATGCCGTCCAGGCCAAGCCGATGCGACGCTCGGCAGAGGTTTTCTGCAGAGCTTGCTGCCAGTTGTGGTCGAGGTTACGGCTCAGCGGATGGTTGGGCCGTAGCTGGTGCAGGCCCTTGGGCATTTCGTTCGGCTCGACGCGATAGCGGTAGCGCTTTTCGCCATCTTCATCGAACTCGCCCTTGGGCTCGGCGATGTTGGCGCGAAAACCTACAACTTCACGTTTGACCAGCACATTGAGGCCGTCGCCATTGGACAGCGGCTCATGGGTAACCACCTGCAGGTCGCGCTTGCCGACTTTCTCCACCACGCCCACTGCCAGACCGGTAAAGGTCGGCGAGTCGAAAGCGCCGATATCGATCTTGCGCTCGCTGACGAAGTAGTCGGTGCTGCCACGGTGGAAGGTCTTGTCCGGATCGGGCACAAAGAAGTGCGCGGTGCGGCCGCTGGAAGCGCGGGCCAGGTCCGGGCGGTCTTCGAGAACGTCGTCCAGGCGCTGGCGGTAGTAGGCAGTGATGTTCTTCACATAGCCCATGTCCTTGTAGCGCCCTTCGATCTTGAACGAGCGCACACCGGCCTCGACCAGGGCGCGGATGTTGGCGCTCTGGTTGTTGTCCTTCATCGACAACAGGTGCTTTTCATAGGCGATCACGCCGCCTTTCTCGTCTTTGAGGGTGTACGGCAGACGGCACGCCTGGGAGCAGTCGCCGCGGTTGGCGCTGCGCCCGGTCTGGGCGTGGGAAATGTTGCACTGACCGGAGAAGGCCACACACAGCGCACCGTGAATGAAGAACTCGATCGCCGCATCGGTCTCGTCGGCGATGGCACGGATTTCCTTGAGGTTCAGCTCGCGAGCGAGGACCAGTTGCGAGAAACCGGCCTGATCGAGGAACTTAGCCCGCGCCAGGGTGCGGATGTCGGTCTGGGTGCTGGCGTGCAGCTCGATCGGCGGAATATCCAGCTCCATCACCCCCAGATCCTGGACGATCAACGCATCGACACCGGCATCGTACAGCTGGTGGATCAGCTTGCGCGCCGGCTCCAGCTCGTTGTCGTGGAGGATGGTGTTGATGGTGGTGAACACCCGTGCGTGGTAACGATGGGCGAACTCCACCAACTGAGCGATATCGCTCACCTCGTTACAGGCGTTGTGGCGGGCGCCGAAGCTTGGGCCACCGAGGTACACGGCGTCGGCGCCATGCAGAATGGCCTCACGGGCGATGGCCACATCGCGGGCGGGGCTGAGCAGTTCCAGGTGATGCTTGGGTAAGGACATGTTTTTTTAGTCAGGCTTGTCACGGTCAAGGCGCGCATTGTAGCGCGAAACGCGTGATAGGCACCCCTATGCTGCCGGGCGGTGGG
>JBOICD010000184.1:0-6875 GCA_050739855.1 Pseudomonas sp. | reverse complement strand
GGTTCATCTAAACCCTGTGGGAGCGGGCTTGCCCCGCGATAATCAATACACATCCCGCCGATAGCGCCCAAGCTCGATCAGACGCTCGACTTCGGCAGCGCCGAGCACCTCGTGCAGTACTTCATCCACCCCGCTGGCCATGCCTTGCAGGCTGCCGCAGATGTAGATCGAGGCGCCCTGATCCAGCCAACGACGCAGCTCATCCGCCTGTTCGCGCAAGCGATCCTGCACATAGACTTTGTGTGCCTGATCGCGTGAGAACGCCAGGTCCAGGCGCGCCAGGTCGCCATTGTGCCGCCAATCTTTCAGCTCCTGCGCACAGAGGAAGTCATGGGCCTGGTTGCGTTCGCCGAACAGCAACCAGTTGCGCTGTTCACCTGCCGCGATCCGGGCCTTGAGCAGACTGCGCAGCCCGGCAAGCCCGGTGCCGTTGCCGATCAGGATCATCGGTGTCGCCGGAGCCGGCAAATGGAAACCGCTGTTGCTGCGCAGGCGCAAGCTGACGCTGTTATCCACCGCAAGGTACTCAGTCAGCCAACCGGAGCCCAGTCCGAGGCTGCCGTCGGCATGGCGCTCCTGACGGACGATCAGCTCCAGCACACCATCGCTGGCGATCGAGGCGATCGAGTATTCCCGTGCCGCCAGTGGAATCAGCGCATCGACCAGGGCCTGGGCGTGCAGGCCGACCAGATGCTCGCGGCTGTTGGGCAATTGCCGGCTGGCCAGGGCCTGGAGCAGGCTTTCTTGCAGGCCGTCGACCTGTACGGCAGATTCGCCATCAAGACCCAGCCCACGCAGGAACTGTTCAAGGTTTTGGGGACTGTTGCGCGGCAGGATCTCCACCAGGTCTCCCGCTTGCCAGTGCGCCGGTTGCTGTGGCTTGAGGCCGAGCAGATACACCGCTGAACCCTGGCTGCCAGGGTTCATCAATGTGCGCTCAACCAAGGTCCAGTTGCTGAACTCAGGCGCTTGCCAGGCGGCCAGTGGCTTACTGCCGGTCAACTGTGCCAGTTGCTGCTGCCAGTGCTGCAGGGCGGCAGGGTCTGCACTGTCGACTTCCACAGGGGCGAATGCGCTGGTGGCGCCACGCTCGCCAAGCCAGGCCTGCAGGCGCCGGGCAAAGCCACAGAAATGTGGATATTGCCGGTCACCGAGAGCGAGCAGGGCGTAGTTCAGGTTGCCCAGGGCCCAAGGCTGGCCGAGCACTTTGCGTTCGAAGCCGCGGGCACTGTCCGGCGCCTCGCCGTCGCCGAAGGTACTGACCACGAACAGCGCACGTTCAGCCTGGTTGAGGTCGTTTTCGGTCAATTCGGCCAGTGGGCGCACCTGTACCGACAAACCGGCAGCTTGCAGTTGTCCGGCGCTCTGCCAGGCCAGCTGTTCGGCAAAACCGCTCTGACTGGCAAAGCCCACGAGCCAGCCGTTGCCCTGAGCGTCCGATGGCGCCAACTTATTGCGCGCAGCCCGCACCTGACGCTTCTTGCGCCGACGATCAAGGTAGAGCAACCAGCCAGTGACAAAGAACAGCGGCATGGTCAGGCTGGCGATGGTTACCAGGATGCGCCCGGTCAGGCCGAAGTAGCTGCCCACATGCAGGGCATAGACGCTGGCCAGCAGCTGCGCCTTGAACGACTTGTCGGTGTAGCGATCGTGTTTTTTCACCTGGCCGTTGGCCGGATCGAGGGTGAGGGTGTTGAGCGCACGTTCGTGCTCGGCGCCTTCAAGCAGGTAGAAGAGGGTCGCCGGTTGTCCACCGGCAGGTGGCAGTCGCAGGTTGTAGCTGGTCATGGCCGGGCCGGCGGCGGCTTGCAGGTTGCTCCAGATGGCGTCGTAGTCAACCACCAAGGGCTTGGCGTTTTTGTCCGCAGCGCCGCCTGGACGTCCGCGGCCTTCGCCACGCTTGTGCTGCTCGCCAGCAGCGGGGCCATCGGCCAGCAGCTTGTTCAGGCCTTCGCGGTACCACTCATACGACCAGAACAGGCCGGTGATGGCGAACAGCAGATAGAACAGCAGGCACCAGGTGCCGAATACCGCATGCAGGTCCCAGTTGAAGGCCCGGCCCTTCTTGGCCCAGTCCAGGGTCAGCCAGACCCGCCAGTTCAGCGCCTTGCGCGGCCAGCGCAAGTACAGGCCGGAGAGGCAGAAGAAAATCAGCATGAGCGTGCAGGCGCCGGTGATCTGCCGCCCCGTGTCGCCCATGGCCAGAAAACGGTGCAATTGCAGCATCAGGTCGAAGAAGCCTTGACCGGCCACCTCGCCCTGCAGCTTGCCGGTATAAGGATCGGCATAGCGCATCAAGCCCCGGCGTTCACCAGGAGGAGGGGTGAAGAAGACGCGTGCCGCCTTGTCGCTTTGGGACTGGACCCAGAGCATGGCAACCTTGTCACCCTGTTCGGTCTCGATCCTTCTGACCAGTTCGGGCATCGGCAATACACCCTCCTGGCGCACTTCGACTTTAAGCACGTCAGGGTTGAACAGCTGTAGCAGCTCATCCTGGAACGACCAGATTGCCCCGGTAATGCCCATCAACGCCAGCACCAGGCCAGCGGTGATACCGAAGAACCAGTGCAGTTGAAACAACGATTTCTTCACCACATCGATCACCTTGTCTTGCCGCAAATACGAATGCGTCGCGCATTATGCCTTGATACACAAAAGCCCCGTTCATCGAAATGAACGGGGCTTGCCGGTCAGCGCACTCAGAAGTGGAAGCTGGTGGTCAGCAGGGCGGTGCGGCCAGCTGCCTGGTTGGCGTAATGGGCACCGTAGGCCTTGTCGTAATAGACCTCGTTGGTGAGGTTCTGCACGTTCAACTGCAGGTCGACGTTCTTGGTCAGCGTGTAGCTGGCCATGGCGTCGTAGCGCCAGTACGAGTCGACCATAACGGTGTTGTTGACGTTGCCAAACACGTCATCGACATAGAAGGCACCGCCACCGACGGTCAGTTTCGGGGTGACATTGTAGGTGGTCCACAAGGTCAGGCTGTTATTCGGGGTGTTCGGCATCTGGTTGTCGTTGTTCGGGCTGTCGACGAATACCCCCCCCAGATTCTGCTTGCCGCCATCGACCAGTTTGGCGTCCATATAGGTGTAGCCCGCAAAGACCTGCCAGTTACGGGTCAGTTTACCGGTGGCAGTCAGTTCCAGGCCGTCCACGCGGCTTTTGCCGACGTTCTCGTAAGTGTTGCTGCTGACCAGTACCCGGGCATTTTCCTTCTCGGTGCGGAAAACCGCGGCGGTCAGGGCGAGGCGTTGGTCCAGCAGGTCCCACTTGGTGCCGATTTCGTAGTTGGTGGTTTCTTCCGGTTTCAGTTCGCTGCTGGTCGTGGCTGTCAGCAGCGGGTTACCGTCGCTGCCTTCGCCCAGCGAAGCGCCAGCGGGGGTCGCCGAGGTGGCATAGGAAATGTAGATGCTGCCGTTTTCCGCAGGCTTCCACGTCAGGCCCAATTGGCCGGTGACGAACTCGCTGGTGTCTTCGGTCTTGAAGCTGGTTGCGCCACTGGCGACTTTGGTCTTGGCCTTGGTGTCGAAATGGTCGTAGCGCAAGCCCATGGTCAGCAGCCAGGCAGGATCCAGTTCCAGGGTGTCGGTCAGGTAGATGGCGCGGGTGTTGCTGGTGGTGTCGGCACCCGCGTTGGTGCGGCTGACGCTACCACCCCATGCTTCATTCGGGTCGGGGTTGGGGAACGAGGTGCACACGCCAGGAATCAGGCCTTCGCCCTTGGAGCAGTCACCCGCCCTGAAGCCGGTAACGTCGTAGCCTTCCTTGGTCGAGGCTTCGCGGCTCAACTCGATACCGGTAGAGAAAGTGTTCTTGAACCCGCCGATGTACACCTCGCCGAACAGGTCGGTCTGGTTGGTGGTGGTGCGGGTATTGGCGACACGGTTGTTCGGACGACGCCAGACTTCACCCTTGAGGATGTTGCCCTTGCTGTCGTCAGGCTGACTGTAGATGTAATCCTGCAGGGTGTTGCCGTGGCGCAGGGTGTTCTTGAGGGTCAGCGCATCGCTCAGGTCATGTTCCAGAGCGATGGTGGCGATATCTGCGCGGCTCTTGAAGAAGTCGCGGCCAACCAGACCGTAGAAGTTGTCACTGTCGCCGCCATCAGTCGGCTTGTCGGGATTTGCCGACGTACGATTGGCGGAACTGCCGGATTTAAGGCTGTAAGGGATGCCTGAATCTGGCAGGTCATCGCTTTCCATGTGGTAGTAATCCAGGCTCAGGCGGGTTTCGCTACCCAGACCGAAGACCAGCGACGGTGCTACGCCCCAACGGTCATAGTTGACCTCGTCGCGGCCGGCGACGTTGCTTTCGTGACTCATCAGGTTCAGGCGGAATGCGGCGGTGTCGAGGAACTGATAGTTGCCATCGAAGGTGTAGCGTTGGGTCTGGTCCGATCCCCAGGTGAAGCCAGCGTCGGTGGAGTTGCCCAAGTGCGCGCGTTTGCTCACCAGGTTGATGGTACCGCCCGCCGCACCACGACCGCCGATAGTCGAGTTCGGGCCCTTGGCGACTTCGACCGATTCAATCGCGAAGATTTCGCGGGTTTGTGAGCCCGTGTCACGTACCCCGTCCAGGTACATCGAGCTTTGCGAGTCGAAGCCACGAATGAAGGGGCGGTCGCCTGACGGGTTGCCACCTTCGCCGGCACCCATGGTGATGCCTGGCACGGTGCGCAGGGCGTCCTGCAGGTTAAGGGCGTTGGTGTCCTTGATGACTTGCTGAGGGATCACGGTCACGCTGCGTGGAATATCCACCAGCGGCGCGGTGTACTTCGGCGAAGAAGCACTCTCCACCTTGTAATCAGTGCTTGCCGCGTCGGCCTGGCCAGTAACGCTGGTCGCGTCCAGGGCAATCGCGTCGTTCTTGGCCGGCTCGGGTTCTGCGGCATAAGCCAGGTGTCCGGCAGAGGTAGCAGTAATCGCTACACCAATGGCAGAGGCGAGCAAGCGTGGTGAACTGACAGCGGTTGGCACATAGTGACGCGGCATGGTGGTCCCCTTCCCCGGGTTTTCAAGGCCGCGAAATATAATGTAAACAAATATGAGTAACAATTGAGAAGGGTTGCTATTTGCAGGGAATTTACATTCTTTACGATTTGTAACTGCGGGTTTCCATTGCTGAAACGTCGCACCCCTCAGAAAGGGCTTGTGGCGAGTCAATGGGAATTAATACCATTGACATCTTTTTATGCGTTCAGGTGCCCGCGCCATGCTGCTACACATTTCCGGACTGTTCTCCACCGAGGAAGTCACGCGTATCCGTGAGGCGCTGGAGCGGACCGAGTGGGCTGACGGCAAGATCACTGCGGGCTACCAGTCGGCCAAGGCCAAACACAACCTGCAGCTCCCCGAAGGCCATCCACTGGCCAAGGAAATCGGCACGGCGCTGATCGAGCGTTTATGGCAGCACCCACAGTTCATGTCGGCGGCGTTGCCGCACAAAGTCTTCCCGCCCTTGATCAACTGCTATCGCGAAGGTGGCAATTTCGGCTTTCACATTGATAACGCCCTGCGCCAGCCCCGGGGCAGCCATGAGCGGGTGCGTACCGACCTGTCCTCAACCCTGTTCCTGAGCAACCCCGAGGACTACGACGGTGGTGAACTGGTGATCCAGGACACTTACGGTGTGCAGCAAGTGAAGCTGGCGGCAGGCGACCTGGTGCTCTATCCGGGTACCAGCCTGCACAAGGTCAACCCGGTAACGCGTGGCGCACGTTATGCCGCGTTCTTCTGGACCCAGAGCCTGGTTCGCGAAGACAGTCAGCGCGCTTTGTTGTTCGAGATGGATAACGCTATTCAGCAACTGACAGCAGATATGCCCGATCACCCGGCACTGATCCAGCTGACCGGTACTTATCACAACCTGCTACGCCGCTGGGTCGAGGTCTGAGCCATGGCTTTCGCGCTGCGTAATCGGCAGGAAGTTGACAGCGAACAGTTCGCCCAGATGCTTGAGCACAGCCCGGCAAAGGCTGCTCAGGTGATATTGGCTGCAGCGGGGCAGGAGGTGGTTGAGGCCCAGTTGCTGCTTGGGCAGATCCTGCTCGACGGGCGTGGCATCGAGCAGGATCCTGGTCTGGCTCGGCGCTGGTTTGCCATAGCCGCTGCGCGTGGCAGTGCCATGGCCGACAATATGCTCGGGCGTTGCCTGGAGCATGGTTGGGGCGGGGAGGCAGATCTTGCTCAGGCTGCTCGGCACTATGACCGGGCGGCGCGAGCCGGGCTGGACTGGGGGATGTACAACCGCGCCAATATGCTCGCTACCGGGCGGGGTGTTGCCCAGGACGACGTTGCGGCGCTGGCCTGGTATCGGCAAGCGGCCGAACTCGGTCATGCCAAGTCGATGAACCTGCTGGGACGTTATCTGGAGGAAGGTCTGCATTGCCTGCTCGATGTGTCAGGCGCACAGCGTTGGTACCAGCGTTCAGCTGAGGCCGGAGATTTTCGCGGACAGTTCAGTCATGCCGGGGTGTTGGCGGCGCAGGGGCAGACACAAGAAGCCCTGACCTGGTTGCAGCGCGCGTTAGTCGCGGGCAACGAGAATTTCCTGAGGGTAGCCGGCCCTGCCTTGGAGCGCGCCGAACAGCCCGAAATCCGTAGCCTGGCAATTGCCTACCAAGAGCGCTTGGCGCAACTCGAAGGCGGGCGCTGAATGTAACGCGGGGCCGTTGCTGATAGTCAGCAGCGGCCCCGCGATGGGTTGCTCAGCAGCCCGCTACAGTCATTACAGGTAGTAGGCTTTCAACGGCGGGAAGCCATTGAATTCCACTGCGCTGTAGCTGGTGGTGTAGGCACCGGTCGACAGCCAGTACAGACGGTCACCGATGGCCAGGTTCAGCGGCAGGCCGTACTTGTAGTGCTCGTACATGATGT
>JBOICD010000183.1:0-6885 GCA_050739855.1 Pseudomonas sp. | reverse complement strand
TCACCGAAGGTGACCACCGCACCGCGATCAGTCTGCTTGGCATTGAGCTGTTGCAACGCCTTGAGCTGGGCGGTGCGCACATCCAGACGCGCCTGGGTACGCTGCGCCTCGATACCCTGCAGGCCGGCTTCGGCCTTGCGCAGGTCGATGGTCTGTTCGGCAATGGCAATTTTCTGTTTGGCCAGATAAGCCAACTGCTCGACCTGCGGTGCCTTGCGATCCTTGAGCGAGGCAAGGTCCGCCTGGCCCAAGGCGGCAAATGCCGCTTTGGTTTCCAGCCCGGCCAGGCGGCTGGATTCAGGTTTGCTCTGCAGTGCACTGAATTGCTCGCGCGCTTCGAGCAAGCCGGTATTTTCCGGCGTGGTGCCACAGCCGCTGAGGATCAGGCCCGCTGCAGAGACAGCGATAAACAGGTATTTGAATTGCATAGAAGCGATCCTTATCGGCTAGGCGCAACAATGGCGTCGGGGGCTTGCAGCATTTCCTGCCTGAGCACTTCGATACCCTGCCGGGCTTCTTTGAGCTGTTGTTGGGCCCGAAGGGCCCGCGCCTTGCGTTCGGCCAGATCGGCATCGACTTCGGCTTGCTCAGCCAGCAGCCGCGCCTGGGCAAAGTCCTGCTCGCCCAGTGCGCGCCCTACTTTGTAAAGCTTGTCCTGGGCAGACTTCATTTCCACCGGGGCAAACTGCGTCGCGTCCGCAGTTACCGCGCGACTGACAGCATTGCGGGTCAACTCGACCTGCTCGGTAGGAACCACCACACTGGCACAACCGCCGAGCGCGGCGAACAGCGTCACCATCACGCCGGAAACGGCGAGGTGTTTTGAGGCGCGTTTTACAGCCATAGAGAGACTCCATCACAGCGTTTAACCAGCTTTCGCACCTTTCAGGCACGCAGACGCCTGCGTTGCCCTGTATCACAGGGCAAGAGGTAGGACGAAAGGTTTGCGAACCGGACGTGATGATCGGCGCTACTAGCGCGCGACACACAAAAAAAGGTGAGATGAACTGAACATCGGCGACAGCCGTTTAGTTAAGACGGTGCAAGAGTATTTCTACAGGCCCGACTTACAAATCGGAAATCCCCCTGCAATAAGTAGGAATCTTCTACAGTTCATTGCGCGCCAACACCGAATCACTGCCTAGCGTCGACGAAACAACGGCCGCGGCTCGATCACCGAACGCCCGTACAACACGCTCATCCCTGCCAGGCCCTTGAGTGCGTCCTCGGCGCACTTGTCCTCGCGCACGGCAAAACTGTCGAAACCGCACTGGCGCATATGGCTCAGTTGATCGCGCAGCACATCGCCGATGGCGCGCAATTCGCCGTGCCAGCCCAGGCGAGTGCGTAACAGGTAGGCCTGGCTGTAGCCACGCCCATCGCGAAAGCTGGGAAAATCAATAGCGATCAGTGGCAGTTGCGCCAACCAGGGCTGCAGCGGTTCTACCTCGTCATCCGGCCCCAACCACAGGCCATCGCGACCGCCGGGTTGCGACGCCTGACGCGCCAGCCAGAGATCGAGTGGCAGAATCAGCAAGCCTTCAGGCAACGCCGACTCAGCGTCGCGCACCAGTTGCCAGCCATCCTCGGCGAGCAGCTGCGGCTCGCCGTTGCGCAAGGCAATCACATTACGCATATCAGCTCCTCCGAACGCTTGGCATAGACCCGCTCTTTGAAGGGCTCCAGGCCCACCCGGCGCACGGTGTCGACAAAGGGCTCGTCCAGCTCGCGATAGGCACAGTAGGTGGCAATGATCTGCTCGATGACCCGTGGGATTTCGTCGGCACTGAACGATGGGCCGATCACCTTGCCCAGCGTGCTGTGCTTACCCTGAGCACCGCCAAGCGTCACCTGGTACCACTCGCTGCCGTTCTTGTCGACGCCAAGGATGCCGATGTTGCCAATGTGGTGATGGCCGCAGGCATTGATGCAGCCGGAAATGTTCAGGCTCAGCTCGCCCAGGTCGTGCAGGTAGTCCAGGTCTTCGAAGCAGCGCTGGATCGACTGGGCAATGGGAATCGACTTGGCATTGGCCAGGGCACAGAAGTCGCCACCGGGACAGGCGATGATGTCGGTGAGCATGCCGATATTGGCGGTCCCCAGGTCGCGCTCGCAGGCCAGGCGCCAGAGTGCGTGCAAGTCCTGCTTGCGTACGTCCGGGAGGATCAGGTTCTGTTCATGGGCGATACGGATTTCACCGAAGCCGAACTGTTCGGACCAGTCCGCCACCGCCTCCATTTGGGCCGCGGTCAGGTCGCCCGGTGGCGAAGACGCCCCCGGTTTGGTCGACAGCACCACGCTGGCATAGCCAGGCACCTTGTGCGGTTTCACGCAGCAGGACACCCAGCGTGCAAACCCGTGGTCCTGGGCCAGGTGGGTTTCGTACTCAAGCTCGCTGTCGACCACACTGGCATAGGCCGGCGGTTCGAAGGCTGCGGCCACGCGCTGGAACTCATCGAGGGTCAGCTGCGCCGGACCGTCCTTGATGTGTTGCCACTCCTGCTCCACTTCCCGGGAGAAGGCCTCGATACCCAGCGCCTTGACCAGGATCTTGATCCGCGCCTTGTACTTGTTGTCGCGGCGACCGTGGCGGTTGTAGACCCGCAGGATCGCTTCGACGTAAGACAACAGATGCTGCCACGGCAGGCCCTCGCGGATCTGCAGACCGAGAATCGGCGTACGCCCCAGACCGCCGCCGACCATGACCCGCAGGCACATCTGGCCCTGGCCGTCGCGGTACAGGTACAGACCGATGTCATGCATCATGATCGCCGCGCGGTCTTCATGAGCCGAGCAGATGGCGATCTTGAACTTGCGCGGCAGGAACAGGAATTCCGGGTTGATGGTCGACCACTGACGCAGGATTTCGGCGAGCGGCCGTGGGTCGAGCAGCTCATCGGCAGCGACGCCGGCGAAGGCTTCAGTGGTGACATTGCGCACACAGTTGCCGGAGGTCTGGATGGCATGCATCTCGACTTCACCCAGGTGCTGGAGGATGTCTGGCACCTGGTCCAGTTCGATCCAGTTGAACTGGATGTTCTGACGGGTGGTGAAATGCCCGTAGCCGCGATCATAGTCACGGGCGATGCGCGCCAGGGTGCGCATCTGGCGCGCACCAAGGGTGCCGTAAGGGATCGCCACACGCAGCATGTAGGCGTGCTTTTGCAGGTACAGGCCGTTTTGCAGGCGCAGTGGCAGGAACTCTTCTTCACTCAGTTCGCCAGCCATGAAACGCTGCACCTGATCGCGAAACTGCGCCACGCGCTCGAACACCAGCGCACGGTCATACTCGTCATACTGATACATGGTTCGGACCTCATCACGGAGGCCCTTACTATGGCGTTGAGGTGTACTGAGTTACAGATTCAGGTTTATTGGATTTATACGGATCAGTTGAGTACCCGGCGGCTGATATCGCCCTGAACATCCGCCCACAGCCAATGCATAAGGCCGGCCGGCAGCCCCCGCTGCAGCGAGCCATCTTCAAGGCCGTCATCGGCCCGGTGACCTCGACCGTCGCGAAGACCAATAACCACTGAGGGTTACTCCATCGCAGTAATGGGCGGCCAGCAACCGGCCGCGCATACTCGGTTCCAGCTCTGCACAAGGAACCGCGATGAAGATCGAACTGATACAGATTGATGGCCGCGACGGCGATACCGCCTACAACCTGCAACGCACGCTGGAGGCCATTGCCAGCTGCAAGGCCGACACCGACCTGCTGGTGTTTCCGGAAACCCAACTGATGGGCTTTGCCAGCGCCGAGCAGCTGCCGCTGGTTGCCGAACCGCTGCATGGCCCGGCCCTGCAAGCGGTCCAGCTCGCGGTGCGCGAACGCGATGTGGCGGTGGTGATCGGTGTTGCCGAACAGGCTAACGGCGTTTACTACAACACCTCGGTGCTGCTCACCCCCGAAGGCATCGCCCTGTCCTATCGCAAGACTCACCTGTGGCCGTCCGAGCGAGGGCTGTTCCAGCCCGGCGACCGCTACGCTAGCGCGTGCTGGAAAGGCCTGCGCATCGGTCTGTTGATCTGCTACGACATCGAACTGCCAGAGAGCAGCCGCGCCTTGGGCCAATTGGGTGTCGACCTGATTATCGTCAGCAACGGCAACATGGACCCCTACGGCCCGGTGCACCGTACCGCGATCACGGCCCGTGCCCAGGAAAACCAGGCCTTCGCCGTGATGGTCAATCGGGTCGGCCCGGGTGATGGCGGGCTGGTGTTCGCCGGTGGCAGCGCGGTGGTCGATCCCTTTGGCCGCGTGCTGTTCGAAGCCGGTCGCGAAACGTGCCGCCAACAGATCGAGCTGGACCTTGAGCAACTGCAACTCGCCCGCCGCGACTACGACTACCTCAAAGACCGCCGCCTGCTACTGCCGGGTACGCGGATCGAGCACCCCGACGGGCGCCGCGAGTTGTTGATTCCCTAACACTGCCTGACAACAACAAGAACCCTGGAGTGTCCCCATGAAGCCGATCCGCTGTTTACCCCTGGCCCTGGCCGCGTTGCTGTGCACTGCAGGCGTTCAGGCAGGAGAAACCGCCACGCCCAGCGTGCACATCTACAACTGGTACGACTACATCGCGCCGAACACCACCAAGGCGTTCCAGCAGGCCTCGGGTATCGCCCCGGTTTATGACGTGTTCGACAACAGCGACGTGATGCAGGGCAAGTTGATGGCCGGGCGCAGCGGCTATGACGTGGTGTTCGCCAGCGGCGACCTGCTGCCCAACCTGATCAAGGCCGGCGTACTGGCCGAGCTGGATCGCAGCCAGTTGCCCAACTTCCGCCACCTCGACCCGCAGATGCTCGCCAAGCTGCAGAGCAACGACCCCGGCAACCGTTACGCCGCCCCCTACATGTGGGGCACCACCGGCATCGGTTATGACCAGGACAAGGTCAAAGCCTTGCTCGGCGAACAAGCCCCGGTGGACTCCTGGGCATTGATTTTCGATGAGGCCAACCTGGCCAAGCTGAGCGCATGCGGGGTGGCCATGCTGGATGCCCCCAACGAGATCATCCCCATCGCCCTGCACTACCTGGGCCTGCCCTACAACAGCAAGAACCCGGACGACTACCGCAAGGCCGAAGCGCTGTTACTCAAGTTGCGCCCGCATATTCGCTACTTCGACTCGTCGCGGTTCATCTCCGACCTGGCCAATGGCAATGTCTGCGTGGTACTGGGCTGGTCCGGCGGTGTGTTCGAGGCCAAGCTCAGCGCGGAGAATGCCGGCAACGGCCGCCAGCTGCGCTACAGCATCCCGCGCGAAGGTGCGCCGATGTGGCTGGAAAACATGGTGCTGCTCAAGCAAGCGCCGAATCCGCAACAGGGCCTGGCGTTCATCAACTACATGCTCAGGCCCGAGGTCATCGCCGCCTCGACCAACTACCTGGGCTACCCGAATGCCAACAAGGATGCGACCGATCTGGTCGATAGGAATATCCGCGACAACCCCACGGTGTACCCGCCGCAAGCGGTACTCGACACCCTGTTCCCGCTCGAACCCTTGCCGCTCAAGCTTGAGCGGGTGCGCACCCGGGTGTGGAGTCAGGTCAAGACCGGCAGTTGATCAGCCTCAATCTTCCAGTGGCTTGGGCGGTGGCAGCGGCTTGGCCGGTTTAGCGGGTTTAGTCGGTTTGTCGTCTTTACCCGGCGCGGTGGCGGCCTGCTTCTGCTCCGCCACAGTCGGGGCGACGATGGCTTTTTCTTCAGCCGGCAAGGCGTCTACTGCATCAAAGATCGCCTTGGGTTCAAGGGTGCCCGTGTGTGCTATCCGATGCTGTACGCCATCCTTGCCCACCAGCACCACCGGGGTAACGACAGTGTCGGCGGCGCTGAACCTGAACTGACGGATCAGCGCCATGGTCGTCTGCTGGTCGAGGTCCTTGCCATCGCGTTTGCCCATCATGCCGGCAATGCTGTACAGCACCAGGTTGCGCTCCTGGAACGCAGCCTTGGTGGCCGGATCTTCCAGCGCCTGGTTCAAAGCACGCAGGGTCGGGTCCGCAGTACTGGGCGCAATGACAATCAAGGGGCGGGCCTTGTACAGATCCTGGTCCAGCGGTTTGGGATCACTGTTGTCAGCGAAGACTGGGCCGGCAACAATGGCCAGCAAGGTGGCAAAGGTCAGTGACCGTACGCGCATGCGCATCTCCTTCAAATTCCATGCATCAAAGACTACAGATCGCGACGAAAGATCCGAGGTGCGAGCCTAAACTACAGGACGAAATCCGTGGACAGCTCAAAGGTAACTTCCGATTTCCATGTACGGCCTTGGGCATGTCCAGAACAGGCTGACATCTGAATCTGAGGATAGCTGATGGCTGTCAGCCACGCCTGCCCCTGCCGCTACTGAAGGACCGGACCATGAGCGTTGTCGATGCCTTGCTGTTGTTGCTGATCCTGGCCACAGCCCTGGGTTGTGGCCTGATGGGAGGGTTGTTCTTCGCCTTCTCCAACTTCGTCATGAAAGCACTGGAACGTATCCCGGAACACAGTGCCGTGGCGGCCATGCAGTCAATCAATCAAGTGGTGCTCAACCGCCTGTTCCTGGCCTTGTTTCTTGGCACGGCGCTGACCAGTGTCGGCTTGCTGATCTGGGCTTACCAGCGTTGGCCATTGCCAGGCAGCTTGTGCATGGCCATTGGTAGCGGCCTGTACCTGGTAGGCAATATCGTGGTGACGATGCTGTTCAACGTGCCGAAAAACCAGGCCCTGGCACGCCTCGACCCGGCCAGCAGCGAGGCGGCGGCGGCCTGGCACCGTTATGTACCGAGCTGGAATCGCTGGAATCATGTGCGCACGATCACCGCCCTGGCTGCGGCGGCGTGGCTGATGTTGGCACTGTGGTTGATTCGCGGACTGTAGGAGCGGGCTTGCCC
>JBOICD010000182.1:0-6891 GCA_050739855.1 Pseudomonas sp. | reverse complement strand
GTATGACAGATTGACCGCAATCGCGGGGCAAGCCCGCTCCCACAGGTTTGATCAGTGCTTGCGAATTTTCTCGACAATGGCCGTGGTCGAGCTGTTCTCAACCAGACCCAGCACCTTCACCGTGCCGCCATAGGCCTTGACGATATCGGCACCGACCACCTGGTCAATACCGTAGTCACCGCCCTTGACCAGCACATCCGGCTTGACCTGGCCGAGCAGGTTTTCCGGCGTGGCTTCAGGAAAGCTGATGACCCAGTCCACCGCACCAAGCCCGGCGAGCACTGCCATGCGTCGGTCAACGCTGTTGATCGGACGGCCCGGACCTTTCAGCCGGCTCACAGAAGCATCGTCGTTTACCGCAACGATCAGACGATCACCTTGGGCCCGCGCTTGCTCCAGGTACGTCACGTGACCTGCATGCAGGATGTCGAAGCAACCATTGGTGAAAACAATCTTTTCCTTATGGGCACGGGCATCATCGATGGCCAGCAGCAACTGATCGAGACTCACCACACCGCGCTCAGAGCCTTCTTCGCGCTGGATGGCGCGGCGCAGTTCCGGTGCGCTGATCGCTGCGGTACCGAGCTTGCCGACCACGATGCTGGCGGCCAGGTTGGCCAGGCCCACGGCATGGGGCAGCTCTTCGCCTGCGGCGATGGCGGCGGCCAGGGTCGAAATCACCGTATCACCGGCACCGGTGACGTCGAAGACTTCACGGGCACGGGCCGGCAAGTGCAGGGCCGGATGATCGGGACGCAGCAGGGTCATGCCATGCTCACCACGGGTCACCAGCAAGGCGCCCAGCTCCAGTTCGCTCATCAGCTGAGCGCCCTTGGCCACCAGCTCTGCTTCATCGGCGCAGCGGCCGACGATGGTCTCGAACTCGCTGAGGTTCGGGGTGATCAGGCTGGCACCGCGGTAGATCGAAAAGTCCTTGCCCTTGGGGTCGGCCAGGACCGGGATCCCTTTGGCCCGTGCAGCCTGGATCAAGCTCTGATGGTTTTTCAGGGCGCCTTTGCCGTAATCCGACAACACCAGTACCTTGACCCCGTCGAGCAGGGTGTCGACTTCAGCCTCCAACGACAGCGGATCGGTGGCGAAGGGTTCTTCGAAGTCGATACGCAGCAGTTGCTGGTGGCGGCTCATGACCCGCAGCTTGACGATGGTCGGCTGGTGCCCGATACGCTGGAAAATGGCGCGCACGCCGGCTGCATGCAGGCTATTGGCCAAACTCTCGGCAGCCTCGTCCTGGCCAGTGACACCCACCAGCGCAGCCGGCGCTCCCAGCGCGGCAATGTTCAAGGCAACGTTAGCCGCACCGCCCGGACGGTCCTCGATGTGCTCGACCTTTACCACCGGCACCGGTGCTTCAGGCGAGATTCGTGAGGTACCGCCATGCCAATAGCGGTCGAGCATGACATCGCCGACCACCAACACTGGGGCTTGATCGAATCGCGGCATGGACAACTTCATGGAGCAACCCACATACAAAATGAACAGGGGCACGATATTAGCACAGGGCTGACTTCTCCAGCCCTGCGCTCTTACTCGTCGTCAACTGAATTCCGGTCCGAATAGGCTCTGACCCAGAATAATTCGTGTCGCCGAACTGCCTTGCGAAAGAACTCATTGTCACCGGTAGCAGGCCAGCGGCGCCCGGTGAGCACTTTCTGGATCTGGCGTCTGAGCCATTTTTTCAGCGGCATGCCCCCCTGCAGGTCATGCTGCATGGCCAGCGCCATGGCCTTGTCGAGCCGGACCTGGGCGTCCAGAGCAGGACTCCATAAACTATCGGCCGGCAGCGCCTCGGTCACTGGCGGCAAAGCAACACCAAAACCAGCCGGACCCATCGGCCAACGGTCGTTATCATGCAGGTGGTTCGCGTAGAGCAACAACGTCCCCTGCCACCCGCTCACGGATGCCAATGCCTGGTGTACTGCTCGTGTTGCAGCCACATGGTCGCTATGGGGGTCGAGCTGCGGATGCGGCGTGACGATAACTTCCGGCTGCCAGTGCTCGATCAGGGTGCTCAGATCGGCAACCAGGTTATCCCAGCACGGCACCCCATCACGGTCACCTGGCAGCCGCAGGGAATTGCTCGTCCGCGCCGAGCGAATATCAGTTTCTCCCGACTCGCGGGAAGAAAAACCCTGACCCGGGACCTCAGCCATTTCAGCCAGGCGCAAGCAATAGTAACCGAGCTGAAAACACCGGTCCGGGGCAACGCCTCCCCACAGGGGTATTGCCCGACTGTCCCAAGTGCGCAAGCGCCCCTTCAGACGCGCCGCCTGCTCACCACTCAGCCCCAGTCGCAGGTAAGCCTCGGCCTCGATTTCCCCCTGGGTAAGGGTAACAATGACGACCTCCTCGCTACGGCTGTAAACACCGTATGCCGCAAGCTCGGCGTCATCGGCATGTGGTGCGACAATCATCAACCGACGTCGACCATAGTCCTGCGTGGGGAGGATGTGCAGAACCGCCGTATGCGGCAGTCGACAAAAACGAGACACAACGCGCAGTTCACCGCCACATAGCGCCTCGAACTGGCCTGACAGGTTGAGGTAGCGACGCCCCGAAACACCGCGCTCGAAATCCTGCCGGTCATCGCCCACCCGCACATAGGGATCGAACAGCCGACCGAGCCAGTTGTAGCGCAGCTCCAGTTCAAGAATCAGTGTCCCATCGAACGCAGCGGCCAGATCCCCTTCGATGCTGCCATTGTGCAACCGCACCGGGAACTTACGACTCTCTGCCGGGAAGTCGTACTGGTAGTCCTGGGCCGGTGAATAGAACAGATGGTCCGCCAGCCAGGCTTCGTGCACTACCCAGACCAGAGCGACCGCGACCAGCAAGCACCACCAAGGCAACAGCACGCCGACGCCGATCAGGCAGGCCAGAACCAGCAACAGGCCAATGCGCTTGTTGCGGCGATGGTGCTTGAGAAGCGCTTGCTTGCGTCCACTCATCACAGAACCTCGTTCACAACCGGAAAACCTCTACATTGTTGCACCAGCGATCCTTGTACGACCGATCGGCGCGCCCGAAAGAGTAGCGCAGAGGCTTTCCCTTGGCCGTTGCCTGCTCCCAGGCATGCTGCGTATTGACGAAACTGAGCACACTGCCGGCACTGTATTCGTTGCCGAGCGGGTGAACCCCACCATTGACGTACTCGACACTAATCCAGCCAGGAGATTCGACTTGGTAGAGCACCTGTATGGCGATCGGGCGGTCGTTCAGATAGATGAGCGAACCGCTCATGAACTCTCGCAGGCGCTTGAAGACTTCTTCCAGATACTGCTTGCCAGGCACATCGAATCCCCAGCGCAACTGAAACAGCTCGGTATAAATAGCCGCCTGCTCCGCGGCTGACAGCTCAGCCATTGGCCGAATGGTGCCGCCTGCCTCTTCAAGCAGGCGCAACTCACGTCGCTGGTTGTAGCGGAATTTTTTGCTGTATTCGTCTGGATGACGCGCCAACGCCAAGCCTTCTTTCTGAGTAACCAGACCGAGCAGCCCTGGCTTGCAGCGCTCGGAAACATAGCGCATGCGGTGCCTTACAGGCACCCTCGCCTGATCAGCCAGCGGCAGGATAACCTCAGCATTCCCCAGGTCGAACAGCCCGCGTTTGCCAGCGCGCTTGAGGGCATCCCGAGACAGCGCCAGATCGCGCCCCCAGGTCGGCAGCGCAGCCACCAGCTGGTCGCCTTCGACCCAGCCCAGGTATCGAACCGGCAGGCCGGCAAGGTCGGACAGGCGTTCGACGATCTGCGGATGAGTGATCACGCTACCACCCAAGCGTTGCCATGCCTGAGCATAGGCCTGAGCATCGATCACGCTCCAGCCGCGCTCTCTCCAGCAGCGAAAATGGTTCAGTATCAAGCGAAGGACTCCACAGTCACGTCTCCATCACCAGCGAAATCCTTCTCGTGCAACCGCGCATAATAGCCATTGAGCGCCAACAGTTGCTTATGAGTACCGCGCTCGACAATTTCGCCCTGGTCCATGACCAAAATCAGATCGGCTTTTTCAATGGTCGAAAGACGATGCGCGATGACCAGCGTGGTACGCCCCTTCATCACTTCATCGAGCGCCGCCTGGATGTGCCGTTCTGATTCGGTATCCAGCGCCGACGTCGCTTCGTCGAGAATCAGCAACGGTGCATTTTTGAGCAAGGCCCGGGCAATGGCCAGGCGCTGCCGCTGACCACCGGAGAGCAGCACGCCATTTTCGCCAACCACCGTGTCATAGCCCTGAGGCAGGGCCTGGATGAACTCATTGGCATAAGAACCTTCGGCAGCCTGACGCACTTCAGCCGCTGAAGCATCCGCCAGGTCGCCATAGGCAATATTATTGGTGACGGTATCGTTAAACAGCGTCACTTGTTGAGTAACCAGTGCAATGTGACGTCGCAGGTTGGCCATCTTGTAGTTTTCTACATCCACGCCATCGAGCAGAATCTGCCCTTGCTGATGGTGATAGAAACGCGGGATCAGGCTGGCCAGAGTGGACTTGCCACTGCCCGACCGACCGACCAGCGCAACCATTTGCCCTTCTTCGGTAGAGAACGAGATGTCTTTCAACACCATCCTGTCGGTGCCTGGGTACTGAAAGCTGAGGTTACGAACCTCGAGCCTACCGGTTACCCGCTCACGTTCAAGAGTGCCGGTATCGACCTCAGGGGGCTCATCCAATTGCTCGAAGATGCTTTCAGCGGCCGCCAGCCCCTTCTGGATGGTTGCACTGACCTCGGACAACTGGCGAATCGGCTTGGGCAGAAGGCCGGCCGCCGTGATGTAGGCAATCAGTTCGCCCGCTGAGGAATCGCCACGAAGATACAGCACCAGGTACATCAACACCGCCATGGCGATGTAGATGACCAGCTGCAGCAGTGGTGTATAAATCGACTGGGTCCGCGTCATGCCGAGGCTGCGATTCATGTTGTCTTCGCTGGCGCGCTGAAAACGATTACGTTCGTAGGCTTCACCACCAAAGCTGCGCACCACCCGGTAGCCTTGGATAGTTTCCGACGCAACATGAGTGACATCACCCATGGCTACCTGGATTTTCTTGCTCTGCTTTCGGAACTTTTTGCTGGCACTACCGACCATAAGGGCGATGACAGGCAGGATCGCCAGCATCACCAGGGTCAATCGCCAATTGCTGTACATCAGGTAACCAAGCAGGAACACGACCGTGAGGCCTTCGCGGATCACGACCTTGATCGCATCGGTAGCCGCCCCCGTGACCATGGTGACGTTGTAGGTGATGCGGGAAATCAGATGGCCTGAATTGTGCTTGTCAAAGTAGCTGTTCGGCAGGGTCAGCAGGTCATTGAACAAGGCACAGCGCAAGTCATGGACAACGCCGCGAGCCACCTTAGCCAAGTAGTAATTGCCCAGAAATGAACCTATGCCTTGGTACACGGCAATGAGTACAATCAGCAGCGGCACTCCCAGAACCAGCGACACACCGAGGAAGGTACGCCCTTGCGGTGCTTGCAGCGCATCCAAGAAGTGCTTGAGCATATCGGCCAGCATCGGTTGGCTGGAGGCAAACAGAAGAAAACCGACAATACTGATTGCGAAAGCCCCCCAATAGGGCAGCACATATTTCAGCAACCTCAGATAAATCTTCAGACTCGATTGCTGGGAGGAATCAGCCATTCGGCAAGCCTCGTACGATTGAAAGAGAGACAAATGCGGATTGTAACAGCGAACGAAATGAAAGATTGGCTAAGCCACGGCGAGATACTGGAAAAAGACAGTCACGGGCCGAAGGTCGTGAAGCTCGTCGAAGGAAATTTGCTCAAGATATTTCGAAGCAGACGCCACCCGCTGCTCGTACGGTTGATGCCCGATGCGCTGCGCTTCGCCCAACGCGAACAGCGCCTGAGTGAGCGCGGCATCCAGACTCCCCAGATCAGGGAATGCTTCTGGATCGATAAAACCAAGGGGATAAGCGGCTGCATCTACCAGCCGCTCGAAGGCATGCCCCTGGATCGAATTTTTCTACGCGACAGGCCATGGTTTGACACACTAATCCCGCAACTGGCCAGCTACATTCTCAGCCTGCACCAACGCGGCATCTATTTTCGCTCGCTGCATCTGGGCAATGTACTGCTGACACCAGATGGCGGCTTCGGGCTCATCGACTTCCTGGATACCCGCTTCAAGCGTGGCTCCTTGAGCCCTTCTCAAGTGCGGCGCAACTTCCAACACCTGCGTAACTACTTGCACCGCAGCAAGATCAAGGACTTCCCATGGGATGAACTGATACGCCACTACCAACAAGCGGCGCAACACACCGGACGCCCCACGCTCTGACTCAGGCCACGGCTGGCTGAGCGGCAGCGTAGCGTAGCGCGCCGCAGCATGCTCAAAAGCCTCAAGGTAGCCAGTCTTGATCCTGACTTTTTCTTCCTCAATATCCTTGGCCACTGGCGCCCAGTTGATGCGTTTGCTGCGCAGATGATTACCGAACGTGCGCGCGAACCACGACTCGCCCACGTAGTTGATACCGATCAGGTCCTCAATGATGCCGACCCGATAGTCATCCTGCCGCTTTTCGTCGTAAAGGAAGACCACCGGAATGCCCATGGCGATACAGGGCATGGCGCAATGGATCTTGGAGGTGATGACCAGCGAGGCTTCACGGGCATAGGTATCCAACAAGTCCTGCGCCAGACGCTCCTTGGACAGTGGGGAAAGCCCTGGCAGACGCAGCTTCGCCTGATCCACCAGCACCGCCCGCTTACGGATACTGCGTGGCACGGCACTTTCGCCACCTTTGCTCAGCCCGACCATGAACACCTTGCCGTTGGCCGGTGCCTGGGCTCTGCGCTCAAGGGTCAAGGTCACGCACTTGCTGTAGTAGGCGTCCAGACCACGAGCT
>JBOICD010000181.1:0-6906 GCA_050739855.1 Pseudomonas sp. | reverse complement strand
ATTGCGATGTCTCTGAAAGGTCGCAATCGCGGGGCAAGCCCGCTCCCACCGGGGGGCACCAAAGCACCCAGCGCGGACTGAATGCGTTCCATTGGAGCGAAAACGCTACAGTGGGCCCGAGCGCAGGGATTACGACGCTTTAACGCCGATGGACAGCCGGATTAACGACTTTTCATGGAGTGACTTCATTACAGCCAATAAATACAACCCTGCATAAAACAACGCTTTTTCGCTTGGCATAGACCTTGCTCTTTCATTGGCACTCCGCCGCACCGGCTGAGGTATTTGAACTTGTGACGTTATAAAAACAATTAAACTAGCAAGGTAAAGCCTAATGAAAAATTCGACGCTGGGTCCGCCTGACAGCGAAGCGCACGAACTCCAACGCAATCTCTCCAACCGCCATATCCAGTTGATCGCCATTGGTGGCGCCATCGGCACCGGCCTGTTCATGGGCTCAGGCAAGACCATCAGCCTGGCGGGACCCTCGATCATCTTTGTCTACATGATCATCGGTTTCATGTTGTTTTTTGTCATGCGGGCAATGGGCGAGTTACTGTTGTCCAACCTCAAGTACAAGTCGTTCATTGATTTCTCCGCTGATCTGCTGGGACCCTGGGCAGGGTTTTTCACCGGCTGGACTTATTGGTTCTGCTGGATAGTGACCGGCATCGCCGATGTTATCGCTATCTCCGCCTATTCACAGTTCTGGTTCCCGGATATCCCGCAATGGTTGCCGGCACTCAGTTGTGTTGGCCTGTTGCTTTCGCTCAACCTGCTGACCGTGAAGATGTTCGGTGAGCTGGAGTTCTGGTTCGCGATGATCAAGATCGTGGCCATTTGCGCCCTGGTCTGCACCGGCCTGTACATGGTGGTCGCGGCCTATCAGTCGCCTGCTGGCAATATCGCGTCGCTGGCCAACCTGTGGAATGACGGCGGCATGTTCCCCCATGGCGCCATGGGCTTCTTCGCCGGATTCCAGATTGCGATCTTTGCCTTTGCCGGGATCGAGCTGGTGGGTACCACCGCCGCAGAAACCAGGAACCCGGAACGCAACCTGCCACGGGCGATCAATTCGATTCCGCTGCGCATCATCGTGTTCTATGTGTTCGCGCTGATCGCGATCATGGCCGTTACGCCGTGGCGTGATGTGGTTGCCAACAAGAGCCCGTTTGTCGAGCTGTTCGTCCTGGCCGGTCTGCCGGCGGCTGCCGGGATCATCAACTTCGTGGTCCTTACCTCTGCCGCTTCTTCGGCAAACAGTGGCGTCTTTTCCACCAGCCGCATGCTTTACGGCCTGGCGGTGGATGGCGATGCACCCGGCAAGTTCAAGGCGTTGTCCAGTCGCGCAGTGCCCTCCAATGGTCTGATCTTCTCCTGTGTTTGCCTTTCGGCGGGGGCGCTGGTGATCTACCTGGTGCCGAACATGCTCGATGCCTTCACCCTGATCACCACGGTGTCGGCGATCCTGTTCATGTGCGTCTGGTCGATGATCCTGCTGTCGTACCTGGCGTATCGCAAGCAGCGCGAGCACCTGCATCGCGCCTCGAAATACCGCATGCCGGGCGGCATCTTCATGAGCTGGGCCTGCCTGGTGTTCTTCGTGGCCATGCTGGCCTTGCTGGCGCTGGAAGAAGACACCCGCAAAGCGCTGGTGTTCGTGCCGGTCTGGTTCGTCATCCTCGGCCTGGCTTACCGAACGATGCGCCAGAAAAAGTCGGAGGGCGTGCAGTTGTCCTACGACGCGGACTGATCGCCACATTCACGCTTTCACTCGGGGGGACGGCACAAGGGGGCCGTCCCCCTGTCGTCTTTGCACAACCAGGGAGTCGTCATGCGCATCCACGTCACCTTTATCGACCGCGTTGGCATTACCCAGGAGATCCTGGCCTTGCTGGGCGCGCGCAACCTCAACCTGGACGCGGTGGAAATGATCCCGCCCAACGTCTATATCGATGCACCGGCGCTGTCACAGGCCGTGCTGGACGAACTTCACGACGCCTTGCTGCGGGTGATCGGGGTCCAGGCCGTGGAACTTGTCGACTTTCTCCCCGGTCAGCGCCGGCACCTGCAGCTGGAAGCCTTGCTCGCGGCGATGAGCGATCCGGTACTGGCGGTGGACCCTGGTGGCCATGTGCTGCTGGCCAATCCCACGCTGGTCAGCCTCGTCGGTCGCGAGCCGGCCGGTGAGCCGTTGTCCAGGCTGTTCGCCGAACCCGACCTGGCGCAGACCCTGATCGACAAAGGCTTTCGCCTGCCGATGTGCGAGGTGAGCTTGCAGGGCCAGGCGCTGTTGCTGGAAGCCACGCCGATCAGCGGCGGCGCCGATGCCTTGGTCGGTGGCCTGCTTACCCTGTATCCGCCAAGCCGTATCGGCGAGCGCCTGGCTTCGCTGCTGCACGATCATGCCGAGGGGCTGCAGGCGCTGCTGGGCGAATCGGCGCCGCTCAAGGATCTCAAGGCACGCCTGCACAAGGTGGCGAGCCTGGAGGCGCCGCTGTTGATCCAGGGCGAAACCGGGACCGGCAAAGAGCTGGTGGCGCGTGCCTGCCATGCATTGAGCGTGCGCCGCGATGCGTCCTTCCTGGCGCTTAACTGCGCGGCGCTGCCGGAGAGCCTGGCCGAGAGCGAGCTGTTCGGCTACGCCGCCGGCGCTTTTACCGGTGCCCAGCGCGGCGGCAAGCCGGGCCTGCTGGAGCTGGCCGACGGTGGCACGGTGTTCCTCGATGAAGTGGGTGAGATGTCGCCTTACCTGCAGGCCAAGCTGCTGCGTTTTCTCAGTGACGGCAGCTTTCGCCGGGTCGGTGGTGGCGGCGAGGTGCGGGTGAATGTGCGGGTGGTCTGCGCGACGCACCGCAACCTGGAAAACATGGTGGTCGAAGGCAGCTTTCGCGAAGACCTCTACTACCGCCTCAACGTGCTCAATCTGATGGTGCCGCCGTTGCGCGAGCGTGGGCGCGACATCCTTCTGCTGGCCGAACACTTCCTGCGTCAGGCCTGCGCGCAGATACAGCGCTCGCCGTGCCGGCTGGCGCTGGCCACTCATCCGCTGCTGCTGGGCAATCGCTGGGCAGGCAATGTGCGCCAGTTGCAGAACGTGATCTTCCGTGCCGCGGCCATCAGCGAAGGGGAGGTGATCGATTGCGACGACCTGGAGCTGGCCGGTACCGCCCTGAACAACCAACAACCGGATGCACCGCAAGTCACCAGCCTGGAAGCGGCGGTGCAGGGCTTCGAGAAATCGCTGCTGGAGACGATGTACGCGGCCTATCCCTCGACCCGGCAACTGGCGGTGCGCCTGCAGACTTCCCACACAGCCATCGGCCAGCGCTTGCGTAAATACGGCATCGCCAGCCGGGTCTCGTAGCAGACTGGTTCGAATACGCTCCACTGGAGTGATTGTGCTCCAGTCGGGCGTGAGCCGCGGGTTCATTGGCCCGCCCCCTCAGAGGTGGCTGCCGGGCCAACGCAGCGGAGCGATTTCGCTCCAGCGCAGAGGCTTGAGATTGATTGGATTTATTGCATAACTAATTGAAATATATAGATTTTAATAAGTTGGCACTGCCCTTGCTCTTGTATCAATCAGTCCTGCACCAGGACCCACCTGATAACAAGAGAGGAAGATCCATGAGCACGCTGCGTTTTACTCCCGAACACGAATGGCTGCGCCTGGAAGCGACTGGCGAACTGACCGTCGGCATCACCACCTACGCCCAGGAAGCCCTGGGTGACGTGGTGTTCGTGCAGTTGCCGGAGCCAGGCGAGTACGACGAGGGCAATGAAGTCGCGGTGCTGGAATCGGTGAAGGCCGCCAGCAACATCAGCATGCCCCTGAGCGGTACCGTGGTGGCGGTCAACCAGGCCCTGGCTGACGATCCCGAACTGGTCAACGCCTCGCCGATGCAGGACGGCTGGTTCTTCCGCATCCAGGTGGCCAACCTTGCCGACCTCGACACCTTGATGGACCAGGACGGCTACGACCGCTTCCTGGCCGACAACGCCTGAGTCTGGGGGACGACATGACCATTGCATCCATCCCGCTGACCACCGACAACGAGTTCATCGCCCGTCACATCGGCCCGCGCGAGGACGACATCGACGCGATGCTGGCGCTGATCGGCCATGACAGCCTCGACGGCCTGATCGACAGCGTTATCCCTGAGAGCATCAAGGGCACCAGTGTGCTTGAGCTGTGCAAAGGGCAGGGCGAGGCCGAAGCGCTGGCCTCGCTCAAGGCCATCGCCGCGAAGAACCAGCTGTTTCGCAATCACATCGGTCAGGGCTATTACCCTTGCCACACACCAACGCCTATCCTGCGCAACCTGTTGGAGAACCCGGCCTGGTACACCGCGTACACACCGTACCAGCCGGAGATTTCCCAGGGCCGGCTGGAAGCGCTGTTGAACTTCCAGACCCTGATCAGCGACCTGACCGGCATGCAAATCGCCAACGCCTCGTTGCTCGATGAAGCCACCGCCGCCGCCGAAGCCATGACCTTCTGCAAGCGTCTGGCGAAGAGCAAGGCCCCGGCGTTTTTCGTCTCCCACCATTGTCATCCGCAAACCCTCGACGTGCTGCGCACCCGTGCCGAGCCACTGGGTATCGAAGTGGTCATCGGCGATGAGTCGGCGCTGCTGGGTCAGAACCTGGACGGCTATTTTGGCCTGTTGCTGCAATACCCGGCCAGCACTGGCGCTATCGTCGACCATCGCGCCCTGGTGCAGCGCGCGCATGTCGCCGGCGCGCTGGTGGCGGTGGCCGCCGACCTGCTGGCCCTGACCTTGCTGACCCCGCCGGGCGAATTCGGTGCCGACGTGGTCTTGGGCAGTGCCCAGCGTTTCGGCGTGCCGCTGGGCTTCGGTGGCCCGCACGCGGCGTTCTTCGCCACCCGCGACAGCTTCAAGCGCGACATGCCCGGACGCCTGGTCGGCGTGTCCATCGACCGCTTCGGCAAACCGGCCCTGCGCCTGGCCATGCAGACCCGCGAGCAACATATTCGCCGTGAGAAAGCCACCAGCAACATCTGCACCGCGCAGGTCCTGCTGGCCAACATCGCCAGCATGTATGCGGTCTACCATGGTCCGCAGGGCCTGGCGCAGATCGCCCGGCGCGTGCACCGGTTGACTGCGATTCTGGTGCGCGGGCTGCAGCAGCTCGGGCATCAGGTCGAGCAGCAGCACTTCTTCGACACCGTCAGCGTGGTGACCGTACGTCCTGTAGCCGAGGTGCTGGCCGCCGCCAACGCCGCACAGCTGAACCTGCGGCTGATCGACGAACAGCGGGTCGGCCTGTCGCTGGATGAAACCTGCGAGCAGGCCGCCGTCGAGGCCTTGTGGCAAGTCTTCGCATCGCCCGGCCAGGTGCTTCCAGACTTCGCCGCGCTGGCCGTCGACACGGGCGATTGCCTGCCGTTGCCACTGCTGCGCGAGACGCCGTTCCTGCAGCATCAGGTGTTCAACCGCTACCATTCGGAAACCGAGCTGATGCGCTACCTGCGGCGCCTGGCCGACAAGGACCTGGCCCTGGACCGCAGCATGATCGCCTTGGGTTCATGCACCATGAAGCTCAATGCCGCCAGTGAAATGATCCCGATCACCTGGCCCGAGTTCGGTGCCTTGCATCCGTTCGCCCCGGCCGGGCAGTCGCTGGGTTACCGGCAACTGACCGACGAGCTGGAAGCCATGCTCTGTGCCGCCACCGGTTATGACGCCATGTCCCTGCAGCCCAATGCCGGCTCCCAGGGCGAGTACGCCGGCCTGCTGGCGATCCGCGCCTATCACGCCAGCCGTGGCGAGGCGGGGCGCGATGTGTGTCTGATTCCGTCGTCGGCCCATGGCACCAACCCGGCCACGGCGCAGATGGCCGGCATGCGTGTGGTGGTGGTCAACTGCGATGAGCGCGGCAACGTCGATGTGGCGGACCTGCAAAGCAAGGCCGAGCAGCACCGGGACAGCCTGGCGGCGTTGATGATCACCTACCCCTCGACCCATGGCGTGTTCGAAGACGGCATCACCCGCATCTGCGACATCATCCATGAGCACGGCGGCCAGGTGTACCTGGACGGCGCCAACATGAATGCCATGGTCGGCCTCTGCGCACCGGGCAAGTTCGGTGGCGACGTGTCGCACCTGAACCTGCACAAGACCTTCTGCATTCCCCACGGCGGTGGCGGTCCGGGTGTCGGCCCGATCGGCGTCAAGGCGCACCTGGCGCCATTCCTGCCGGGGCACGCGCACATGGACAACAAGCACGGCGCGGTCAGTGCAGCGCCGTATGGCAGCGCCAGCATCCTGCCGATCACCTGGATGTACATCCGCATGATGGGCGGCGAAGGGCTCAAGCGTGCGTCGCAGCTGGCGATCCTGAGTGCCAACTACATCGCCCGGCGCCTGGAGGAGCACTACCCGGTGCTCTACACCGGTGAGAACGGCCTGGTCGCGCATGAATGCATTCTTGATCTGCGCCCGCTCAAGGACAGCAGCGGCATCAGCGTCGAGGACGTGGCCAAGCGCCTGATCGACTTCGGCTTCCATGCCCCGACCATGTCCTTCCCGGTGGCTGGCACCTTGATGGTCGAGCCGACCGAGAGCGAGTCGAAGCAGGAGCTGGACCGCTTCTGCGACGCGATGATCTGCATCCGCGAGGAAATCCGCGCGGTGGAAAACGGCACCCTGGACAAGCTCGACAACCCGCTGAAGAACGCACCGCATACCGCCAGCGAGCTGGTCGGCGAATGGCCTCACCGCTATGGCCGGGAGCTGGCGGTGTACCCGCTGGCCGATTTGCGCGAGAGCAAGTACTGGCCGCCGGTGGGGCGCGTGGACAACGTCTACGGCGACCGCAACCTGGCGTGTGCCTGTCCGCCGATGTCGATCTATCAAGACGCCTGATTGCGGTAGGTGGGAG
>JBOICD010000180.1:0-6919 GCA_050739855.1 Pseudomonas sp. | reverse complement strand
ATTGTGCATTAGTAGTGCGGTAAACCACAATTGAAGGGAGGATCAGCGCATCGCTAAGCAGCGGGCACATAAACCGGGGCTTTCGGCCTGTAAATAGAACGCAATGAAATAAATAACCATTGGTTTTCAAAGGGTATTTTCCAGTTTTTTACCGGTTTTGTAACTCTTATGAGAAGGTAAATGACAGGTTGGAGAGCGCGTCAAGCTTTTGCCTTGGGCTGGCCCCTTCATCGTAAACGTCGAACGTCACCAGTCCAGTCTCGTGACCAACGATGTTTGCAACGGTAGGGCCGGGTACGCCACTACGTAGCAACAGGGTGACGACCATTGCTCGAACGCTGTGGAATACGTGTTGTTTGCCAAAGCCTTGTGCTGTTTTCAGTCTACCGAATGCCTTGCTCAGTGAGTCGGATCGAATTCCGTACTTGTTGCCTGCTGAGCTTGGGAGCAGGAAGCCGTCAATGCTCTTGCTGACGAGACGATCAACGTTAGCTATCAATGACGGATGGATGGGGATTTCCCTGATGCCTGCAACCGTCTTGCTGTCGGCAATTTTGAGGCTTCGGATACCTTCTACCGTGATGACAGAATCGGTACGAAGCTGTGCGAGTTCCTCAATGCGACAACCCGTGTGTGAGCCCAGCAATATCAGGTCGCACAAGGTGTCGTTCCCACTTAGCTTGGCGGCGGCGTAGATACGTTCGATTTCTTCGGGAGTGAAAGCCCTTCGGGATGCCTCGGCCTTGGCCTTAACCCGAACCTTGGGGAGTTCCTGACCGGTGAACGGATTGTCTTTCGCTGCGAAGTCGTCCCGCCAGCGTGCGTCATGCTTGATGGCCCACTTCCAGAATGTGGCGCCAGCCAAAAGGTACTGAGCCTTGGTCTTGCTGGTCAGGGGCAGGGTCTCCAACCATTCGGCTACCGTCGTCCGGTCCAGTGGTTTGCCTTGCATGCCCAAATACGTGGACAACTTGTCGAGTTTGCTTTCCTGTTGGTCGATTGTCTTGTCGGCAACATTCGCCGACTTGCGATGTGCACGGAATGCCTTCAGGCGAGCGAGCGTAATTGGGGAGACGGGTTTGTACGATTCAGGTTTGACGACGATATTACTTGCCTCGACTAGCTCGCTTGGCGTCAAGCCGTGTTTGTGCTGTGTCAGTTGCACCATCACACGTTGACTTGCGGCCGCAGTAAACTGTACCTGATCTATTGGTGTCGGGTTCGTCACGCCATTCAGATGTGTAACGATGGCTTCTCGGAGACCTTTTGCACCAGCCTGCTCAAACGGTTTGAGTTCGTCGAGCATTGCGTAGATTTGGTCTGCATAGCCCGTCAACAGGGCTTCAGCTTCATCGCGGGACCGAGGCACAACTGTTGGCGGGGGCGGAGGGTTGTTGATAGCCTCAAGGATCGAAGCGTCTCGACGTGTTCTGATCCAGTGCCCACCCTGTGCGACATCCTCACGCCATAGGTCACGATCCGCTGCTTTGTTGGCCCTTGCCTGTGCTATCTCATTCTTCCACTGGGCGAGGATGGGAAGGCGTCTGTCCATGGCTTCACCCTTGTTACTGGTGCCGGTAGTCTTGATCAGCTTGGAGCGTCCACCGAACGCGTGGCGTACATCCACAGGGACGGCTATACGGACGTACCATGTCGATTCACCGGGCTTTTGTACAAGGTGTGTGGCCATCTGGAATATCCTCGATTTGACCACTCAATTTGACCACTTTAAGTGCTGTGTGCCAATGTTTACCGAGGTTTTTGGGCTGTATGGATGAAATATGAGAGTCCCTATCTCTCCGCCATATATCGAAAAGCCCCGTAGATTAAGGTCTGCGGGGGTTTTTCGCTTTTGGATTGTACGTAGCTTTCGGGCATTTTTTTAGCCCACCCTACAGCGGGGGGAGATACCGCTGAACCTTTCCTTTGCCGACGGCCTGTTCTCGCGAAGGCTGGTCTCACCAGGCTTGCAACCGGTGCCGATGTAACTCCCAGTGATACTGTGGTGCCATGAACGACGTGTTTATCGTTGCACGTAAGCTTCGCCCCTTCGTCGTGTGGGGAGCAACCCATTTGAATGCAGCTGAAACGTCTACCTATTCTCATCAGGCAGAACAATGGCACGAGTACGGATTGTCCTTGCTCCCCCGTTTCTTTGATCGATCTGCTCTGCAGACTGAGTGAACGGACCAATCTTAGTTTGCAAATACTCAGACCACTTACGCCCTAAGTCGTCGATAAAGGTTACAAGTGAATCGGGCGCCCGGTCGCTGTACTTCGGCATCCAGAGCAGTCGAGGTACATCGCTGCCATCAACCTCAACGTATCGGTTCACTGTGATGTAAAGAAAGCAGTCGATGGAAGAGTAAGAGTGCACAAGGAGGTCCTCTGCTACGGCCTGAACGAAATGCGGCTCAAGGGCAGTAAAACCGTCATTTACAAACACGAGAATGCCGGTGGAGTCACCGATCTTAAAGTGCTTCTTCGTTTCCTTAATCTGGCTGTTCGCCTTCTTGAGGATTCGCTGAATCGGAGGTCGAAAGAGACGTATCACCTCCCTAGAAAACCATTCTGGATAGTCGCCATTTCCCCCAAGAAGCGGGGGGCGCCAGTCAGAGGCTTCACTCATCAAACGCTCAATCAGCTGCAAGTACCCAGCTTTGAAAGCATCTGACTTCTCGAACTCTGTCTTGATTTCCTTGAGCTCAGCCACTGCCGGAACTGCCTGAAAGAGAAAATCAGCGTTCTCAAATGTTCTGGGCTGGGGCACTAGGTCTTCGATAACGTGGCCGTCAACTGACCGCACAAACTCTTGCCAAGTGGCTTCGACATCAACGGGATCGTGAGGGCCGATATCCCAAAAGCCGGGGATCATAGTCATACCTGTTTAACGTCCTCTGTCATCAAATTTTTATTCAGAACAGACCACCGATTGACCCCTGCCTTGTCGAACACCTTGGAAAGGTCATGCGGCTTCTGTTTCTCGATTGCCCTTGCGATCTGATCCGGCTTCTCGACGGACAACTTCTTGCCCATGACATTGATGGTTGCAGGAAAGACTTTGTTCGCCATTTCTCGCAGGTCTTCGACTTTCTTGGTCGTGAAGATGGTCAGGCAGGCTTGGTGTGGTGCCGAACCCTTCTTGAGCGTCTGGATGCGGACTAGAAATGGCTGGTCTGAGCAACGTCTACGGAGTACCTGTTTGAATCTCGCCATGTGATCAAGCAATGCATGGCTTTGGTCAGGATCATCATAGAAGACTGAATGTTAGTATGACCACTGGTAGCCACGAAGGACTACGCTGGTGAGCAAATTCAAGCTTTGACCTCTGAGTAGGGGCCCGTGCAGGCTATGGCTGTGCGGGCCACCTTCCGGTCAGTTTCAGGTTCGAGTGAGCACCGCGGCGTCAGGACGTTTAAATTTGATCCGCCGGCTCCAGGCAATGGCAGGGCGTTCGAACAGCACATAGGCGATGGCTGCGAATGCGATACAGATCGCTATTATCAGGACAGTCGCCAGCAGGTCTGAAGCAATGCCGCTCGGCATGAAACGCCGGAAAACCCGCATGAAAGAACCCGTCACCGGCGAATGAAACAAATACAGGCTGTAGGAAATCAAGCCAATCTTCTGCACCGGGTAGCTGGACAAAAAACCAAGCGTGGCAGAACGATTAACCAGGAAGCAAAACCCAAGGCCTGTCAGCCCGGCAGCAATGGTAAATGAGCTGTTGCTGGCAATGCCGATCAGCAGAACCAATGCGCTGTAGCCAATGGCGATATAGCGGCTTTGCTTCGTGCCGGAAAGGGTTTGAGCACACAGCACCCCGGCCATGAAACTGAACCAGAACGCAATGAATCCACCTTGCCACCCTATCGACTGAATCAGCCCGGTGGGCCACAGCAGCGCTAATACTGCGCTGATCCAGAGCAGAATGTTTCGGGTTTTGAACGCTTCGCCGCCGCTGGCGTGATCGGCAAGCCAGAGCAATACAGCGAAAGCGATATAAAACTGCACCTCGATACACAGCGTCCAGAACACCGAAATGATGTTTTCGCTGCCAAGCACACCTTGCAGAAACGCCAGGTGTCCGAGAATGTCGGTGGCACTGGGAATGTTGACCCCGCTTTGCCCAAGCATGTGTTTTGTGGCAATCACCAGTAAGCCCAGGGCAACAGCGGCATAGTAGGGCGGGGCGAGGCGCACCAGCCGGCGTGCGACAAAGTTTGCGGCGTTCATGGTGTTCATTGGCACGCGAGCGGTGGTCGTCGCCATGACGATGCCGCTCAAGACGAAAAATATCGGTACGCCCAGGTGGCCCGCATCGAAGACTGCAGCTTTCACCCAGCCCGGTATGGCTGCAAGCAGGGTTGGAATGTGGTTGCCTTCGGACAAGTGAAAGAGCACCACCCAAAAGGCTGCGAAACACCGTAGTGCGTCAATCAGGGCAAGGCGATGTTTGTCGTCAGTGGTGATTCCACTCATACCCGCTTCTCCTTTCGCCTGCTCCAGGTGCCGCTCTTCGGCCACTGAGCGCAAGCTTAGCAGCTGGGACAACCTGTCAATGGCTAACGCGGGTTTACACCTGTTGCAGTTTCAAACGTTCGATTCGTTCCTCGACTCCCGGTAAGTCTGACGAAACTCGCCCGGTGGCATCCCGCGCCGGCTTTTGAAGGTGCGGTGGAACGAGCGCGGTTCGGTGAAGCCCAGGTACTGGGCGATGTCCTGGATCGGCAAGGTGCTGTGCAGCAGGTAGTGCTCCGCCAGTTCCTGGCGCAGGTCATCGAGGATTTGCTGGTAGGAGGTGTTGGCCTGGTGCAGCTGGCGTTGCAGGGTGCGCACCGAGACGGCGAACTGTTCGGCCACCTGGTCCTTGCGCGGCAGCCCTTCCTTGAGCAGCTGGCGCAGGATGTTCTTCACCCGCTGCTCCAGCGACGCGTCTTCCAGTGTGGCCATCAAACCCAGGGCGTGGTCTTCCAGGGTGCGCAGCAACTGCGCATCGGCCTGGCGCAAGGGCAGTTGCAGGTAGGGCAGCGGGACAACGAGCGCCGAGTAAGGCTGGTCGAACAGCACCGGGCAGTCGAAGAACTGTTCGTACTGGGCGCGTTCGGTGTCCGTCGGCTGAGGATGTTCGAGCCACACTGCGGCGGGCGACAGCTGGGCGTCGGCGATCCAGCGCGCATATTGCAGCCAGGAGCCAAGGACGTTTTCCACCAAGTGGCGGCGGATGCGCGGGCGTTGGTGGCGGCAGGTCCAGATCAGGTGCACGTGCTCACCCTGCGCTTCGGCGCGGCTGACGCCCATGTCTCCCACCAGCTTCTCGAACGGCATGATGCGATTCATGGCATCGCCCAGGGTTGCGCAGTTCATGGTGATGTAGCCCAGTACGTTCCAGGAGTTGGGCAACACGAATCGCGCCGAGTTGAGGCCGAACAGCGGATCGCCGGAATGCTCGCAAAAGTAATCGAGCAAGCGTTCATGGGCTTCGCCTGGCACGCGCAGGCTGTTGTCGCTCAGCTGTTGGGCTTGCAACCCGGCCACCGCTAGCGCCGGTTCAATGGCCATGCCCAGTTGTTCGGCATGGCGCACGTACTTGAGCAGGGGGGGAACCGAGCTGTAGCCGAGGGATTGCATGATCGGGTTCCTTTTGATCGAGGCACACAGACGCAGGTGAAGACCCTGAAAGGTAATTTGAAACCATCGCTAAAGTAAATGGCGGCAGCCGCGTGCGAGTTGGCTCAATCGGCTACTCGAGCTGGCCGGATGTGACCGTGACAGGCTCGGGTGGCTGGCTACTATAGGCGCCTGAACTGTTACCTGATAAGAACCATAAAAGGACACACGCATGCGACGCTGGAACGGCTGGGGGGAAGCAACCACGGTGGTCGAACTGCCGGCCCAGGGCGCGGGGTTTCTCGCTGCGAGGGTGGGCGCCGGGTGTGCGCTGCCCGACGCCACGCTGGAGACAGCACTGGCGCGGGTTCCGGCCTCGCGCCTGGCGGCCCATCCGCTGTACAGCCTGGAGGCCCATGATCGTCTGCTGCATGCGCGTGGCCAGAGCTTGCCGGACTGGCTGGCGTTACGTGAAGGGACGCTGGGGACCTACCCCGATGCGGTGGCGTTCCCGCAGAGTGTCGAGCAGATCCGCCAGTTGCTGGCGCTCGCCCACGATAAAGACCTGTGTCTGATTCCTTACGGTGGCGGCACCTCGGTGGCCGGACACATCAATCCGCCATCTTCCACACGGCCGGTGCTGACCGTGTCGCTGGCGCACATGAGCCGACTGCTCGATCTCGACGAGCAGAGCCTGCTGGCCACCTTCGGCCCCGGTGCCACCGGGCCGCAAGTGGAAAGCCAGTTGCGTGCCCGCGGTTATACCCTTGGGCATTTCCCGCAGTCGTGGGAGCTGTCGACCCTGGGTGGCTGGGTCGCCAGTCGTTCCAGCGGCCAGCAGTCACTACGCTACGGGCGCATCGAGCAACTGTTCGCTGGCGGTACGCTGGAAACCTTCGCCGGCCCGTTGGCGATCGCAACCTTTCCAGCCTCGGCCGCAGGTCCGGATCTGCGTGAAGTGGTACTGGGCAGCGAAGGGCGCTTCGGGATCATTTCCGAGGTCAAGGTGCGGATCAGTCCGCTGCCAGCGGACGAGCGTTTTTATGGGGTGTTCCTGCCCGACTGGCACCTGGCCCTGCAAGCCATCCGCCAGTTGGCCCAGGCACGTGTGCCGCTGTCGATGCTGCGTCTGTCGAATGCCACGGAAACCGAAACCCAGCTGGCCCTGGCCGGGCACCCGCAGCAGATCGCCTGGCTGGAAAAATACCTGGCGTTGCGCGGTGCGGGTGCCGGGAAATGCCTGCTGACCTTCGGCGTGACCGGCAACCGGCGACAGAACGCGCTGTCGCTGAAGCAGGCCCGGCAACAC
>JBOICD010000179.1:0-6965 GCA_050739855.1 Pseudomonas sp. | reverse complement strand
GGGCAAGCCCGCTCCCACAGTAGCATCTGTGGGAGCGGGCTTGCCCCGCGATAAAACGCCTCAGTAGTAGGCGTTCTCTTTCTGACTGTGGTCAGTCACGTCACGCACACCCTTGAGCTCAGGAATACGCTCGAGCAAGGTCCGCTCGATGCCTTCCTTCAAGGTCACGTCGGCCTGACCGCAACCCTGGCAACCGCCACCGAACTGCAGTACGGCGATACCGTCTTCAACCACCTCGATCAGGCTGACCTGGCCGCCATGGCTGGCCAGTCCCGGGTTGATCTCGGTTTGCAGGTAGTAGTTGATGCGCTCGTTGATCGGGCTGTCTTCGTTGACCATCGGCACTTTGGCGTTCGGCGCCTTGATGGTCAGCTGGCCACCCATGCGGTCGGTGGCGTAGTCGACGACCGCATCTTCAAGAAACGGCACACTGACCGCATCCAGGTAGGCAGTAAAACTGGCCAGACCCACAGCAGTGTCTTCCGGCTTTTCTTCGCCCGGCTTGCAGTAGGCAATGCAGGTTTCGGCGTAGGTGGTGCCCGGCTGGGTGATAAAGATGCGAATGCCAATACCCGGGGTGTTCTGCTTGGACAGCAGATCAGCCAGGTAATCATGCGCGGCGTCGGTAATAGTTATGTCGCTCATGGAAGTTCCTCACAGACTTGTCGGCAGTTTACGCCAACCTGGCCGCCGAACAAAGTCCTAGTAATTCTGTCGGGAAAGCCTGGCAGCGCCGGGAAAGGTCAGGCGACCCTCCCGGCGACCCGGCTCAGAGGTTTTCGTAGCGGTTCATGTCAAGCACGCCCGCCTCCACCGCATCGGTTTCCTTGATGTAGCTGTTGAGATCGTGGAAGTACTGCCAGAACTGCGGATGGCTGCGGCGCACGCCCCAACGCATGACCACACGTTCAAACCTGTCAGGGTCATCGCGGGCGGCTTCCAGGTCTTCGACAAACTCCGGAACATCGGCTGCGGGGACGTTGAACATGAAGTTCGGGTAGCTGCTCAGCACGCCAGGGAACAGGGTCAAGGTGTCCAGACCCGGCTGGTAGCGATACGCCTCACCGAGCATAAAGGCCACGTTGCTGTGCGCCCGGTTGCGCAACAGGCTGTAGACCTGACGCTGACCGCCCTGCCCTTCGATACGCAGCATGGTCGCCTCAGGCAGTTGGCTGATGACCTTCAGCCCCGCAGCCGGACGCGACACCAGACGGCTCAGGGTCTGCTCGACGCCACGAAACTCTTCATTCATCTGCGCACGCGAGCAATAGGCGCCCTGGCAACGGTTGATCGGGTCGGGCGCGGCATTGAGGCTTCCGGTGCGCTGGATCAGCTTGAGGCCGAAATCGCGTTTGGGGTCATTGGCGGCCAGTTGCAATGCGCTCGGGGTATCGGTGTCGATCTCCTCGTAGTCCATCCACATCTTCACCTTGCCGCTGTTCTGGTACCAGTCACTGAGAATCGCGCCGCGCTGCTCGGCCGGCATCAGGCGCAGGAAGTTGACCTCGGCGCCGTTGCGGATCAGGTCGAAGTACAACCGCGTCTGCGCCTGGTGCGAGACGTTGCCGTAAACATCAAAGTTGACCGCCAGCTGGTAGTAGGTGCGCTCGAACAACGGGTAGTCGAACAGCCACATGGTTTTCGGCACGTCGCCGATCAGGCCCTTGGTCACCGAGGCGCTGTCGAAGTGGCGGAAGATGGTCAGCAATGCGTTGTCGTTGCCGGCCCACAGGGTCGACCAGCTCGGCGCCGGCATGTCGGCATAGGCATCGCGGCGCAGGCTTTCGTACTCGTTGCGCTTGTCGCGGTAGGCATGCCACAGGCTCAGGATGCTGCCCACATCGTCGATCTGCCCAGGCATGGCCAGCAATGGCGTGGCCTGGCCGCGGTACTCGGCATCGGTCAGGTAGCGGTCGTGGGCCGGTTCCTGGAACAGCGTCCAGAAGTCGTCGCGGATCACGTCAGTGGCGATCTGGCCACGGCACACCGGACCGCGAATGAAGGTGCGGACAAAGTACTCGGCGTTGTCCAGCATGAACTGGTAACGGGCCACGGCCGGGATCGCTTCGAAGGCTTCGAAGGGGTTGGCGCGGTGACGCGGGCCGTAGCCCGGCAGCGCCTTGGCGTGCCAGTCGCCGCTGTAGAACAGCTGTTTGACGCGCTTGAGTTTCTGCGGGCCCATCGGGTAAGTGATGTGGGTTTTATGCACGATCACGCCCTGTACCGGCATCAGCCGGTAGTAGAAGTCGGTGCCCGGTGGATCGTTGGGGCGACGTGTAGCGATCAGGTCGATAGGCTGGCCACTGGGCGTACGCGAGCGCACCCACTGGAAAAAGTGACCTTGCTCGCCGCCGACAAAATGGATATGCGCAAGGAACAGATGCTCGTACAGCCAGCGCCCGACCAGCGCCTCGGTCGAGCCCGGGCGGTTGAGCAGCGCTTCCCAGTCGGCGATCTGCGCAGCCTCCGTGGCGCTCGGCTGGATCGGGTTGTGCTCCACCGGCGCACCTGCGGCGAGCCAGCGTTGCAGGGTCTGGTACTCGGCATCGGTGAGGCCGGTGACCGCCAGCGGCATGCCCTCTTTGGGGTGCGCGCCGGCATAGGCGTCGAATTCGCCGGGCAACGGGCACATGTTGCTGCGGTTCAGGCCCAGAACAATTTCTTCAGGCAACTTGGCATTGGGTGTCAGCGGCGTCTTGTGGCCCAGCTCGAGCATCCGCGCCATCAGCGCAGCCTGGCTGCCCTGGTTGTCGAGTACCGAGTAAAAGCCTTTGCGCTGCCAGGCCTCGGTGCTGTTGGCGTCGTAGAACAAGCGGGTCGGGGCCACGGCCGCGCTGCGATCACCTTGGTACACCGGCACCTTGGAAGCACCCCGCGAAGCGCCCTCGGCACTGCCCAGGTTCAGCTGGCAGGCTGCGTCGTTGCAAGCGTGGCAGGCCACGCATTTCTCGGTGAAGATCGGTTGGATGTCCCGGGTATACGAAATAGCCGAGCTCGATTGAGGGGCTTGCCCCAACGCCACGCCACTGATCAACAGAGCGAAAGCGCCGGCAAGTAAGCGATGCACCATGTGCCAAATGTCCTGGGAATTGAAAGCTTCACGATTCTACCGGTGCTGGCGGCGCGCCAACATGAATGAAATTCATGTAAATGCTCGACACGTCTAAAAACCGCGCAGCTTTGTTATTATTCCGCAACTTTTGTTTTCGCCCGACCAGGTAGTCCTATGTCTGACCGCAGCGCTCGTTTCCAAGCACTTCAGCAAGCACTCAAAGAGCGCATCCTGATTCTCGATGGCGGCATGGGTACTATGATCCAAAGCTACCGCCTGGAGGAACACGACTATCGTGGCACGCGCTTCGCCGATTGGCCAAGCGATGTCAAAGGCAACAACGACCTGCTGCTGCTCTCGCGCCCGGATGTCATCGCCGCCATCGAGAAGGCATATCTGGACGCTGGTGCCGATATTCTTGAAACCAACACCTTCAACGCCACGCAAATTTCCCAGGCTGACTATGGCATGGAAGCGCTGGTGTATGAGCTGAACGTGCAAGGCGCGCGCATCGCCCGCCAGGTCGCCGACGCCAAGACCCTGGAAACCCCGGACAAGCCGCGCTTCGTCGCCGGCGTGCTCGGCCCGACCAGCCGTACCTGCTCGATCTCCCCGGACGTCAACGACCCCGGCTACCGCAACGTCACCTTCGATTTGCTGGTAGAAAACTACATCGAGGCCACGCGCGGCCTGATCGAGGGCGGCGCCGACCTGATCCTGATCGAGACCATCTTCGACACCCTCAACGCCAAGGCGGCGATCTTTGCCGTGCAGCAGGTGTTCGAGGAAGACGGCGTCGAATTGCCGATCATGATTTCCGGGACCATCACCGACGCCTCCGGCCGGACCCTGTCCGGGCAGACCACCGAAGCCTTCTGGAACTCGGTGCGTCATGCCAACCCGATCTCGGTGGGCCTGAACTGTGCGCTCGGCGCCAAGGATCTGCGACCTTACCTGGAAGAGTTGTCGGACAAGGCCGGCACCCATGTGTCTGCGCACCCGAACGCCGGTTTGCCGAACGCCTTCGGCGAATACGATGAAACCCCGGCCGAGATGGCCGTGGTGGTCGAGGAGTTCGCCGCCAGCGGTTTCCTCAACATCATCGGCGGTTGCTGCGGCACCACCCCGGGGCATATCCAGGCGATTGCCGAGGCCGTGGCCAAGCACCCGCCACGGGCCATTCCGGACATCCCCAAGGCCTGTCGCCTGTCGGGCCTTGAGCCGTTCACCATCGATCGCAACTCGCTGTTCGTCAACGTCGGCGAGCGCACCAACATTACCGGTTCCGCCAAGTTCGCCAGGCTGATCCGCGAAGAGAACTACACCGAAGCGCTGGAAGTCGCCCTGCAGCAGGTCGAGGCCGGCGCCCAGGTGATCGACATCAACATGGACGAAGGGATGCTCGATTCCCAGGCGGCCATGGTCAAGTTCCTCAACCTGATCGCCGGTGAGCCGGATATCTCGCGCGTACCGATCATGATCGACTCCTCCAAATGGGAAGTGATCGAAGCGGGCCTCAAGTGCATCCAGGGCAAGGGCATCGTCAACTCGATCTCGATGAAAGAAGGCGTCGAGGCCTTCAAGCATCACGCCAAGCTGTGTAAACGCTATGGCGCTGCCGTGGTGGTGATGGCCTTCGACGAAGTCGGCCAGGCCGATACCGCGGCGCGCAAGCGCGAGATCTGCCAGCGCAGCTACGACATCCTGGTCAATGAAGTCGGCTTCCCGGCGGAAGACATCATCTTCGACCCGAACATCTTCGCCGTGGCCACCGGCATCGAAGAGCACAACAACTACGCCGTCGACTTCATCGAAGCCTGCGCCTACATTCGCGATCACCTGCCCTACGCGCTGAGCTCGGGCGGGGTATCCAACGTGTCGTTCTCGTTCCGCGGCAACAACCCGGTGCGCGAGGCGATTCACTCGGTGTTCCTCTACCACGCGATCCAGAATGGCCTGACCATGGGTATCGTCAACGCCGGTCAGCTGGAGATCTATGACGAGATCCCGCCGGCGTTGCGTGAAAAGGTCGAGGACGTGGTGCTCAACCGCACCCCGGAAGGCACCGACGCCCTGCTGGCGATTGCCGACGACTACAAGGGCGGCGGCGCAGTCAAGGAAGTCGAAAACGAAGAGTGGCGTTCGCTGCCGGTCGGCAAGCGCCTTGAACACGCGCTGGTCAAGGGCATCACCGCCTTTATCGTCGAAGACACCGAGGAATGCCGCCAGCAATGTGCGCGCCCGATCGAAGTCATCGAAGGCCCGCTGATGAGCGGCATGAACGTGGTCGGTGACCTGTTCGGCGCCGGCAAGATGTTCCTCCCGCAGGTGGTGAAATCCGCCCGGGTGATGAAGCAGGCGGTGGCCCACCTGATTCCCTTCATCGAACTGGAAAAAGGCGACAAGCCCCAAGCCAAGGGCAAGATCCTCATGGCCACGGTCAAAGGCGACGTGCACGACATCGGCAAGAACATCGTCGGCGTGGTGCTGGGTTGCAACGGTTACGACATCGTCGACCTGGGCGTGATGGTCCCGGCCGAGAAGATCCTGCAGACCGCCCGCGAGCAGAAGTGCGACATCATTGGCCTGTCCGGCCTGATCACCCCGTCCCTGGACGAGATGGTCCACGTCGCCCGCGAGATGCAGCGCCAGGACTTCCACCTGCCGCTGATGATCGGTGGTGCGACCACCTCCAAAGCACACACGGCGGTGAAGATCGAGCCCAAGTACAGCAATGACGCGGTGGTCTACGTCACCGACGCCTCGCGTGCTGTCGGCGTGGCCACCCAGCTGTTATCCAAAGAGCTCAAGCCTGGCTTCGTCGAGAAAACCCGTCAGGATTACATCGAAGTACGCGAGCGCACCGCCAACCGCAGCGCCCGTACCGAGCGCCTGAGCTACGAGCAGTCGATTGCGGCCAAGCCGAAATATGACTGGGCCGGTTATCAGCCGGCGGTGCCGACCTTTACCGGGGTCAAGGTACTGGAGAACATCGACCTCAAGGTGCTGGCCGAATACATCGACTGGACGCCGTTCTTTATCTCCTGGGACCTGGCCGGCAAGTACCCGCGCATCCTCACCGACGAAGTGGTCGGCGAAGCGGCCACCGCGTTGTTCAAGGATGCCCAGGAAATGCTCGCCAAGCTGATCGACGAGAAACTGATCAGCGCGCGGGCGGTGTTCGGCTTCTGGCCGGCCAACCAGGTCAACCACGACGACATCGATGTCTATGGTGCCGACGGCCAGCCACTGGCCCAGCTCCACCACCTGCGCCAGCAGACCATCAAGCCGGACAACAAGCCGAACTTCTCCCTCGCCGACTTCGTCGCACCGAAGGAAACCGGCATCACCGACTACGTCGGCGGTTTCATCACCACCGCCGGCATCGGCGCCGAAGAAGTGGCCAAGGCTTACCAGGACAACGGCGACGACTACAACTCGATCATGGTCAAAGCCCTGGCCGACCGCCTGGCCGAAGCCTGCGCCGAATGGCTGCACGAACAGGTGCGTAAAGACTACTGGGGTTACGCCAAGGATGAGCACCTGGACAACGAGGCGCTGATCAAGGAGCAATACTCGGGCATCCGCCCTGCCCCGGGCTACCCGGCCTGCCCGGACCACACCGAGAAGGAAACCCTGTTCCGCCTGCTCGATGGCACCGCCATCGGCGAAACCGGCCCCAGCGGTGTGTTCCTCACCGAGCACTTCGCCATGTTCCCGGCAGCGGCGGTCAGCGGCTGGTACTTCGCTCACCCACAGGCGCAGTACTTTGCCGTGGGCAAAGTCGACAAGGATCAGGTGCAGAGCTACACCGCGCGTAAAGGCCAGGATTTGAGCGTGAGTGAGCGTTGGTTGGCGCCTAACCTTGGGTATGATAGTTACCTGAAATCGCGGGGCAAGCCCGCTCCTACCT
>JBOICD010000178.1:0-7017 GCA_050739855.1 Pseudomonas sp. | reverse complement strand
GATCACCCGATCGACCAGCAACTGCCGATCAAGCATGACCCGGCGCAAGGATGCCGAGGAGAAGAACAGCGCGACCAGGCTGAACCACAGCCAGTGGGCCACAGACATGAACAGACCATAACCAAGACTGGTCGCCAGCGAACTGCCCGGCTGCACTACCTGAGTGTAGGCACTGACCACGAACAGCATGGTCTTGGGATTGAGGGCATTAGTCAGAAAACCCGAGCGAAAGGCGGCGAAGACGCCAAGCTGGCTGGAAGCAGCGCCGCCTTCGAGGGAAATCCGCGTGGTGTTGGTCAACGACTTGTAACCCAGATAGATCAGGTAGCCCGCCCCCAGCACTTTCATTGCCAGAAACAATGACGGGGTCTGGCTGATGATCAGGGCAATGCCAAGCACTGTGTACAGCACATGCACCTGCACGCCCAGGGCGATGCCCAGCGCGGCGGACAAACCAGCACGACGGCCAAAGGCATAACTGCTGCGGGTGACCATGGCAAAGTCCGCGCCTGGGCTGATCACCGCCAGGACGGTAAACACAGCAACGGCAATGAGTTCGTTCACGAAAAGCCCCTCGATCTGCTAGAAAATTGCACAGGTAGGAGCGGGCTTGCCCCGCGATCACTCTCTACGCGTCGCCATTATCGAAAGCTTCGTCTACGACAAAAAGCGATTTATAGTGCGCTAAATCCGCTAGTTTTCCTCACAGATATGAAACTTCCCGCACTCTCCGCCTTTCGCTATTTCGACGTGGCCGCCCAGACCCAAAGCTTCGTGCGCGCCGCTGCACTACTGAACGTCACCCATGGCGCCGTAAGCCGCCAGGTGCGCCTGCTGGAAGAGTCTTTGGGGGTGGCGTTGTTCGAGCGGCGCAATCGCGCAATCTTCCTGACCCCGGCCGGCCGCGCCCTGCATGGCACTACCCTGTCGGTGTTCGAGCAATTGCAAGGCGCGGTACATCGCCTGCAACAACAGGCGCGGGAAAACGTGCTGGTGCTGTCATGCGAGCCGACCATCGCGATGAAATGGTTGATCCCGAGGCTGCCGGCCTTTCATGCCGCCCATCCCGATATTCACCTGCACCTGGTGGCTGCCGGTGGCCCCATCGACTTTTCCCGCAGTGGCGTCGACCTGGCCTTGCGCCGCGATGATTTTCGCTGGGACGCCAGCCTGCATGCGCTGAAGATCTGTGACGAATGGGTGGGGCCAGTGAGCAGCGTCAACCTGGCTACAGCGAGCCAAGGCCTGGACGGCCAGCGCTTGCTGCACAGCGCATCACGGCCCAACGCCTGGAGCACCTGGCTGCGCCTGACCGGCGAATCGGCCCGGGATACCCGGCGCGCCGACTACGAACACTTCTACCTGTGCATCCAGGCTGCCGTGGCCGGTCTGGGAGTAGCGATGGCTTCATTCCTGATGGTTCAGGACGAAATCGATAGCGGTCAGTTGCAAGCGCCGCGCAGCTTCGTCCAGGACCAATCGGCGTACTACCTGCTCTGTCAGCAAACAATGGCCGACGACGACAAATGCCGACGCTTCGCCCAGTGGGTCAGCGCGCAGGCCGAAGCCTGCCTGGCTCATTTGCTCTGAGGCTTATAGGCCGCTGGCAAAGCGCAGAAAGACGAGCTGGCGCTGAAGTCCCCGCCCCAGGTGCGAAAGCCCGCCGTGTCGATATGAATGCGCCCTGAAGGATAACGGCCCAGGCCCATGTTCCAGGCCTTGCCCTGGGTCTGCCAGAACTGGCACAACGGATTGGGATCGGCCCAGGGTGGCAACACCACATCCACCGCAAACGCCCGGGTATGCGCGCTGTCTACGGCGCCGCCAGCGCAGCGGTTCAGGCGCGGATCACGGTAGGTCGAAACCACTTCATAGCGCTGCAACAGGCCCTGGTCACCCAGGGTCTTGAGCAGCTGCAGGGTCGAACGCACCGCTGGCCACTGCGCCGCTGGCGCCACCGCAAAGGGCTGCGCCGAACACAGGCGCCAGTCACTGGCCGAACGCAGCAGTTGATAGATCGGCACCACGCCATACAACCGCGCATCCACCAGCATCTGGCGAAACGCCCGGGTTTCATGGTCGCCAGCCCATTGGGCAAACATGTACAGGTCGCGCTCATCGGCGTGCGCCGGAGCACTGCTCAGCAGTGTCAGCAAGAGCCCGGTTGTGCGCCACGAGGCCATTAGTCTCACTCGCTCTAAGCGTCACAAGGAGTTAAGCATGGGCGTGGGTAATTATCGCGGGGCAAGCCCGCTCCCACCGGGTGGAGGTAAATCTGGTGGGAGCGGGCTTGCCCCGCGATAGGGCTGGCTCAGTCCTGCGGACGCAAACGATACTGCGGCGGCAACTGATCCAGGCCACTGATGGTCGCGTTCAGGCTCTTCCAGCGACCGTCCTTGATGCCATAGATGCAGCCATGGACCGACAGGCTCTGACCGCGGTGCCAGGCATTCTGGACAATAGTGGTATGACCGACGTTGGCCACCTGCTGAATCACGTTCAGCTCGCACAGGCGATCAACCCGTTCCTCTTCGGTCGCAAGCTTGGCCAGCTCCACCCGATTCTCGTAATACAGGTCGCGAATCGAACGCAGCCAGCCGTCGATCAGGCCCAGCTGCCGGTCCTGCATCGAGGCGCGGACACCACCGCAACCGTAATGCCCGGTCACCAGAATGTGTTTCACCTTGAGCACATCCACCGCGTACTGGATCACCGACAGGCAGTTCAAATCAGTGTGCAGCACCACGTTGGCGACATTACGGTGCACGAACAGATCACCCGGCAGCATGCCGACGATCTCGTTGGCCGGCACCCGTGCGTCGGAACAACCGATCCAGAGGAATTCAGGGGTCTGCTGGCGGGCGAGCTTGGCGAAAAAATCCGGATCTTCCTGTTTGATCGCATCGGCCCAGCGCGCGTTGTTATCAATCAGTTCTTGTAGATCGTGCATGTTCGCTTCTCATCTGTTGGATGTTGCCGGGCTACAGTGACGCTCGATCATTCGATCAGGGTACAGGCCATGACCAAAGCATCTTCGCGACCGCCGGCAACCGGGTAGTAGTCGCGGCGCCGCCCGATTTCATTGAAGCCGTAACGCTCGTACAGGCGATACGCCGACTGGTTGCTGGCGCGCAATTCAAGGAAGCACTCACGGCCGTTCAGCTCGTAGGCACGCTTCATCAGCGCTTCCAGCAGGCGCAGGCCCAGGCCACGGCCTTGGCTCTCCGGTTTGACGGTGATGTTGAGCAGGTGCGCTTCGTCGATGATCACGTTGATCACGCCGTGGCCCACCTGCTGCTCGCCTTCGAACATTAGCCAGATTTCATAGGACTTGAGCCCGTCGAGGAAAATCCCCCGGGTCCAGGGGTGGCTGAAGGCGGCGTATTCAATCTTCAGTACAGCATCCAGATCCGCTTCGGTCATCCGGCGGAAATTGATCGTGTCACTCATCACTTGGTTTCCAGCGCGCCATCAGCCGGCGCATGGCTTGCCAGACGTGCGCCTTGCGCTGCGGCTCGTCCATCAACAGTTCGAGGCCCGGCAAGGCCCAGGCAGTGCCCAGCCCTTCAACCGGCAACTCGCGGTAATAAGCTTCGGCGTCCGCCTCACCGGCAAAACGCACGGCAGGCAGGCCAATCAGCCATAAACAGACACAGGGGGCCTCTTCAAGCCGCGCCTGAATGAAGCCCTGAACAAAATCGGTTGCTGCCTGCGGCCCCTGATCGAGATTGCCGCGCACCAGCAACGGCCAACGCACCGGCTCGCCAACGATCTGCGGGCTGTCGGGCAGGCCGGCGGCGCGCAGCATGTCTTTGAGTAACAGGTAAGAGGGGTCACGGCTCTGGAACGGCTGGCCGGTAGCCAATTCCACCAACAGCAGGCAGCTGCCGGCACGCAGCAGTTGCAGGGCGAAGCGCGGCGGCGGCACCGGTATGGGCTTGGCCACTATCGGGGCCGCTTCAGCCTCTTCAGCTGGCTTGCTGGCGGCCTTGGGCGTACTGCCAGGACGCGGGATCTCGATTTTCGGTCGTTCGCCACTGCGCGCCACTGGCGCATTGACCGCCACCCGCGCCGATTCCACCTGCGGTGCGTCAAACTCGGGCAGCACCTCTGGCACCAGCGGCAGCAACAGCTCCGGGCGCGACGGGGCGGCGAACGGCAGTTCGGTACGCGGCAGCCAGTGCACCACTTGCATGGCGTTGAGGTAAGCGCGGCGGCGGGACTCGATTAACAAGAAGGATCGGCCATCTGTGGATAAGTCAGTGCCGATATTCTAACGTTGTTCGCCGCTCGGCGCCGCTGTTGATCGGCAGAAAACCGCCCGACAGCAGGTTCAAATGATCAGGGGGTGAATCGACAGGCACCTGATGCAGTACAATCGGCGCTTTTATTTGGCAACGAGTCGACCCGCCAATGATCGAACCCAAGCGCGTCCTGCGCGCCCTAGCCGAACACTGGGCCTTGCTTGAGCCGTTGTGCGAGCGCTTCGACGGGGGCACCCTGAGCCTCAGCGAACTGCGCCAGCAACTGGCCAACCAGCAGTTGGAGAGCACGCCCCAGGACATCACCAGCCTGCTCGACGTCTGGATCCGCCTGGATATCCTGGTGCCGGTGGCGAAAAGCCCCAACCGTTTCGAGCTCAACGCGCAGATCCACGACTTCCTCGCCTACCTGCGCCGCGAGCATCGCCTGGGCCTGTGCCTGGAGATCGAGGCCTACCTGCGCCACCTCGAACGCCTGGCCGGGCACATTCAGGACGCCTTCGAGATTCGTGACGGCAACGACCTGGCACGCCAGCTGCGCCTGCTCGACATGCGCGTGCGCGATGTCCTGAAAAAACTCGACAACGATGAGCAGGCGCTGGTCGCCGTGGCCGAACGGGCCAAGACCAGCGACCGCCAGATCCCGTTGCGCCAGCGTTATGCCGAGGTCCTGGCGACCTGGGATGAATATGTCGAGCCGATGATCCAGCTGGTCAACGCCGACGGTGCCTTTGAACAGGGCGTGCGCAAGGTTGAAACCGTGCTGCTGCGTCTGCTCGGTGAGCAGGCCCGACTGGGCCACCTGGTCGATGACGACATGCTGCTGCGCACTCACGCGCGCATCCTCGAAATGCAGACCAGCGCCCAGCTGACCCTGCGCCATGCCCGTGAACTGCTGCTGCCGCTGCGTGAAGAAGCCCGCCGTCACAACGCCGTGACCCGTGGCGCCGCCCTGGCCCTCTCGGTGATCCGCCGCAAGGGCCTGGATGCCGTACCCCAGGCGGCCATGCCGATGTTCACCCGGCCGCAGAGCACCTTCCTCGGCAGTGCCAGCCAGGTTGAGGCCTACGTGTATGCCCTGGCCCGCTTCGAACCCAAGCCGGCCAAATTCCCCAAGGCGCACAAGAGCCACAAGGGCGAGGCCCCGCGCGCGCCGCGTACGGTCAAGGAAATGCTCGAGCGCTGCGAGGGCGCCCTGCCCCTGCCGGACCTGATGGTCTGGCTACTGGACCAGGAGCCCGAAGGCGCCACCGACGAACTGCTGTACTGGTTCTCGCGCCTGTCGCGGGAAAAACGCTTTACCCGCGAGCGCCTCGAGCGCCGCGAATACACCACCCGCGAACACCTGGTCAGCCTGCGCTCCTTCGCCCTGACATCGAGCCGCGAACCATCGCCTGAGCCTACTGCGAGCCCTGCCCATGCATCTTGATCTTTCCGAACTGCCTCAGCTCGCACCGATCTTCCGCGAGCTGTTCAAGGGCTTCCACATCAGCCGCCGCGACCCGGAGCTGTACGCCCAACTGTCGAACTTCCAGGACCAGTACCGCGGCCTGTTCAAGGCCCTGGGCTTTGAACTGGTGTGCGACACCCGTGGTTTCTACTATTTCGTCCCGGAGCTGGCCGCCGCGCAGGTCAACAAGACCGCCCAGCGCCTGTCGCTGTTCACCTTCATCCTGGTTGAACACCTGGCCGACCAGGGCCGCGATCCGATGTCGGTCCTCGATGGCGGCAGCCTCGGCCGCGATGAGCTGCCGTCGATGCTGGAGAAGTACCGCGATCTGTTCATTCAGGCCGAAGTGCAAACCCCGGACGAGCTGGAAGAGAAGATCATGCGCCGCATGACCCAGCTCGGTTTTGCACACGAAGAAAACGGTATTTACCGCTTCCTGCCGCCGATGCACCGCTTCCTCGATGTCTGCCTGTCGGTCCAGCAAGACCGCGACCTGGCCGCCAGCCTGCACAGCGCCCTGCCGCTGCCAACGCCGGTACTGGTCGAGGAAGAGAGCCCCGAAGAGCTGAACCGCACCGACGACCCGCTCGACCTCAGCCCGTTCGAAGAAAGCGAAGAAGACGCCTTGGCCCGAGCCATCGCCGAAGAGCAACAGGAGATTGACGCATGAGCCAGGAACGCTACGGCATTCGCCGCTTCGCACTGCTCAACACTGCCGGCTACAGCCTCGGCCTGTTCCCGCTGGAACACCCGCTGTCGGTCTACGGTGCCAACAACCTGGGCAAGAGTGCCTCGATCAACGCCCTGCAGTTCCCGATCCTGGCGCGTATGTCCGACATGAGCTTCGGCAAGTACAGCCTGGAACAGTCGCGCCGCTTCTACTTCGCCAGCGACACCAGCTACATCCTTTGCGAGGTCAACCTGCCTCACGGCCCACACGTGATCGGCGTGGTCGGCCGCGGCCCGGGCGGCGGTTTCGGTCACCAGTTCTTCGCCTACGCCGGCGAGCTGGACCTGGCGCACTACCAGAAGGACGACACCTGCCTGCGCCAGAAGGAGTTGTTCAACAACCTTGAGCGCAATGGCCTCAAAGCCTACGAGCTCAAGCCTGACGAACTGCGTCGCCTGCTGGTCGGCGGCCACACCTCGATCCCGCTCGACCTCACCCTGATCCCGCTACGCTCCACCAGCGAGCAGAGCCTGAAGACCTTCCGCGCGCTGTTCATCAACCTGCTGCACATGCGTGAAATCACTGCGGCCAAGCTCAAGCAGCTGTTCCTTGATGCCTTCGAGCACAGCCTGCGC
>JBOICD010000177.1:0-7023 GCA_050739855.1 Pseudomonas sp. | reverse complement strand
CCTGAAGTTTCCGCGTGAAGCGCCGAGCCGCTCGACCCTCAAGCTGGAGGAAGCCTGGCATCACTTCATTCCCCGTGAGCAGTGGGATGCGCGGCTGTCCGATGACATGACTGGCGTTGACCTGGGTGCGGCGCCGGGTGGCTGGACCTACCAGCTGGTCAAACGCGGCATGCTGGTGACCGCCATCGATAACGGCCCAATGGCCGAGAGCCTGATGGACACCGGCCTGGTCCAGCACCTGATGGCTGACGGCTTTACCTACAAGCCCAAGCAGACCGTGGACTGGATGGTCTGCGATATCGTCGAGAAGCCGGCGCGCAGCGCAGCGTTGCTGGAGACCTGGTTGGGCGAAGGCTTGTGCCGGGAGGCGGTGGTCAACCTCAAGTTGCCGATGAAACAGCGCTATGCCGAAGTGCGCCGCTTGCTGGAGCGGATTGAAGAGGGATTCAAGGCGCGCAAGGTCAAGGTCTCGATTGGCTGCAAGCAGCTGTATCACGACCGCGAAGAGGTGACCTGCCATTTGCGCCGCCTGGACCTAAAGCCGCGGTAGATTGCTGTGGGAGCGGGCTTGCCCCCGCGATGCAACGTGCCTGACACAACGCAATCGCGGGGCAAGCCCGCTCCCACAGGTAGTTGTTCCCACAGGCGGGGATGACCCCAGAGCCTTGTTGAGCGACAATAGCTGACTGTTTCCGGAGTTCTACATGACTGATTTCACCCCAGACGCCATCCTCGACGCCACCGGCCTCAACTGCCCGGAACCGGTGATGATGTTGCACCAGCACGTACGCGACCTGGCTGCCGGTGGCCTGCTCAAGGTGATCGCCACCGATCCGTCGACCCGTCGCGATATCCCCAAGTTCTGCGTGTTCCTCGGCCATGAACTGGTCCAGCAACAGGAAGACGCCGGCACCTACCTGTACTGGATCCGCAAGAAGCTCGACTAAGCGCGCTGCGCCCGGAGAATGTGTTTGCCACTGCTGCGCGCCAGGCGAATCGACAGCATCAAGGCCGCGCAGGTCAAGCCGGCGATCAGGCCTTCCCACAAGCCGTTGGGGCCACTGGCAGGGCCGAAGTAGTCGGTCAGGCCGAGTACGTAACCCACCGGCAGACCGATGCCCCAGTAGGCGAACAGGGTCAGGATCATGGTTACCCGGGTGTCCTGGTAGCCGCGCAGGGCGCCCGCCGCGATCACCTGGATAGCGTCGGAGAACTGATAGAGCGCGGCATACACGATCAGCATCGCGGCAATCTGTATAACCGCCGTGTCCGGGGTGTAGATCGAGGCGATCGGCTCACGCATCAGCAGGATCAGGCTCGCCGAGAAGCAGGCGAACACCAGGGCGGCGGCCAATCCCACCAGCGCGGCAAAGCGCGCCTGGCGCGGCTCGCCGGCACCGATTGCCTGGCCCACACGTACCGTCACCGCCATCCCCAGTGAATACGGAATCATGAACAGCAGCGAACTGATGTTCAGGGCGATCTGGTGGCCGGCCACCACGGTCGGGCCGAGGCTACCGATCAGCAGGGCGATCACCGCGAAGATGCTCGACTCGGCGAACACCGCGATGCCGATTGGCAGGCCAACGCCCATCAGGCGCTTGATGACCGGCCATTGCGGGCGCTCAAAACGTACCAGCACACGGCTGCTCTGGTAGGCCGGGGCCCAGCGGGTCCAGGCGGCCATGCTCAGGGCCATGAACCACATGACGATACCGCTGGCCCAGCCGCAGCCAACGCCGCCCAGGGCGGGCAGGCCGAAGTGCCCGTAGATCAGGATGTAGTTCAACGGGATATTCAGCAGCAGGCCCAGGCAGCCAATGACCATGCTCGGGCGGGTGCGGCCGAGGCCGTCGCTGTAGCAGCGCAGCACGTAGTAGAGGGCAATGCCGGGGAAGCCGAAGGCAATACCTTGCAGATAGCCCATGCTCGGCTCGACCAGTTGCGGATCGACATTCATCACCTGCAGGATCGGCTCGGCGCTGATCAGCAAGCCACTGGCGATCAGACTGACAGCGACTGCCAGCCACAAGGCCTGGCGCACCAAAGGTCCGATTTCGCCGTGCTGACCGGCGCCAAAGCGTTGCGCCACCTTGGGAGTGGTGGCCAGCAGGATGCCGGTCATCAGCAGGAACACCGGAATCCAGATCGAGTTGCCCAAAGCCACCGCCGCCAGGTCGCGCGGGCTGACCCGGCCGGCCATTACCGCATCGACGAAGCCCATGGCGGTGGTGGCCAGCTGGGCAATGATGATCGGTGTGGCCAGCAGCAACAGGCTGTGCAGTTCGGCGCGTACGCGTGCGGGGCGGGACAAGGGAGGGGAAAGGGTGTTGCAGGTCTGAGGTGTCACAAGACAGGTGTCCAGAAAGGTGCACAAAGCCGACTAGTCTACGCTTTGACGCATTGGTCAGGAAATCCATCCGGCGCTTTTGTCTGCGGCTGGATTAGCGCCCCTGCATGGGCCTACACTGCGCACCCCGATAGGAGAGCGCCATGCTGATAGTTGCCGACGAGAATATTCCGCTGCTCGATGCCTTCTTTGCAGGTTTTGGCGAAATTCGCCGTTATCCAGGGCGCGCCATTGACGCCGCCTGCGTGAAGGACGCCGACGTCCTTCTGGTGCGCTCGGTGACCCGTGTCGACCAGGCGCTGCTTGAGGGCAGCAAGGTGCGTTTCGTCGGTACCTGCACCATTGGCACCGATCACCTGGCGCTGGATTACTTCGCCCAAGCCGGTATCCAGTGGTCCAGTGCACCGGGCTGCAATGCCCGCGGGGTGGTCGACTATGTGCTGGGCAGCTTGCTGACCCTGGCCGAACTCGATGGCGCCGACCTGCCTGGCCGTACCTATGGTGTGGTTGGTGCGGGTGAGGTGGGTGGGCGTCTGGTTGAGGTGTTGCGCGGGCTGGGCTGGAAAGTCCTGGTGTGTGATCCGCCGCGCCAGGCCCGTGAAGGCGGCGACTACGTCAGCCTGGAAACGGTTCTCGCCGAGTGCGATGTGATCAGTCTGCATACCCCGCTGACCCGCCAGGGCGAACATGCCACCTGGCACTTGCTGGATCACGAGCAACTGGCGGCGCTGCGTCCGGGGACCTGGCTGATCAACGCCAGCCGGGGACCGGTGATCGACAACAGCGCACTGCGTGAGCTGTTGCTGGAACGTGAAGATGTGCTGGCAGTGCTGGATGTCTGGGAGGCTGAACCGCAGGTCGACCTCGAGCTGGCCGACCTCTGCGTGCTGGCCACCCCGCATATCGCTGGCTACAGCCTGGATGGCAAACAGCGCGGCACCGCACAGATCTACCAGGCCTTCTGTGCCTGGCGCGGTGAGCCTGCGTCGATGCTGCTGGAAGATCTGTTGCCCCAGCCCTGGCTGGCCGAAATCGGCCTGCAGGCTGAAACCGACCCGGCCTGGGCCCTGGCCACCTTGTGCCGGGCGGTGTATGACCCACGCCGTGATGACGCCGACTTCCGTCGTAGCCTCAGCAGTGATGCGCTTGAGCAGAAGACCGCGTTTGATGCCTTGCGCAAGCACTATCCGCCACGTCGCGAGATTGAGGGGCTAATGGTGCGTCTGCACGGAGAAGCACCAGACCTGGCACAGATGGTCCGGGCCCTGGGGGGTGTGTTGCTGTAAAACACAGGCAATAAAAACCCGGCGCTTATGCCGGGTTGAAGAATTCGTCTGGTTCAGTCTTTCTTGGCGGGGTCTTTGCGGCTTTGCTCCAGCTTTTGGCAGGCCTCCTGGACCATCGCTTCGGTGATGGTGATCTCTTTGCCATCTGGGCCGATGATCGAACCGCCGACAGGTGTCTGCGGGTTCGGCGCGGTTTTGGGCTGGGTATTGCCTTGTTGCAAACTCATTTCCTGTCTCCTCATCAGGTTGCAAGCTCAGACTAGAATCGCCTGGTGACCGAGCTATGACAGCGCCTTCGGTTATCACTGTACGACCCTTCCAGTCGACCAGAAAGCCGAGTAAACCTCCAGTGGTGCGTTAGAACGAAACGGTCTAGTGATCAGCAGGGCTAACCTAAAAAGCGGCTGTTTCCCTGGCGTTCCTTGGCGCAGGACGAGTGGTCAGGTGTACGCTGGGTAAAACAGCTGATTTCTGGTCCCTACATGCTCAAGCGCTTTTCCCCTCGCCAGCGTCAGGCAATGCGTCTGGGCTGGCGCTTCATTCGCCCGTATCGCAAACAGGTCCTGCTGGCTTTGCTCGCCCTGGTCGTTACTGCCGGCATCACCTTGTCCTTGGGCCAGGGTATCCGCCTGTTGGTCGATCAGGGCTTCATGACCCGTTCACCGCAGTTGCTCAATCAGTCCATAGGTTTTTTCCTGATGCTGGTGCTGGCCTTGGCCATTGGCACGTTCAGCCGCTTTTACCTGGTGTCGTGGATCGGCGAACGCTGTGTGGCCGATATCCGTCAGCAGGTGTTTGATCATCTGATTTACCTGCACCCTGGCTTTTTCGAGAGCAATCGCAGTTCAGAGATCCAGTCGCGGCTTACCGCCGACACCACCTTGCTGCAATCGGTGATCGGCTCGTCGTTGTCGATGTTCCTGCGTAATGCGCTGATGGTGCTCGGCGGTATCGTGCTGTTGTTTGTCACCAACCCCAAACTCACCAGTATCGTGGTGCTGGCGTTACCTCTGGTGCTGGCGCCGATCCTGATCTTCGGGCGGCGGGTGCGCAGCCTGTCGCGCCAGAGCCAGGACCGGGTGGCCGACGTCGGCAGCTACGTGGCCGAGACCCTCGGGCAGATCAAGACGGTACAGGCCTACAACCACCAGCCCAGCGATCAGCAACGTTTCGCTCACACTGTGGAGGCGGCCTTTACGGTCGCGCGCAAGCGCATCCTGCAGCGCGCCTGGCTGATCACTCTGGTGATCGTGCTGGTGCTCGGGGCTGTGGGGGTGATGCTCTGGGTCGGTGGCATGGATGTCATTGCCGGGCGCATTTCCGCAGGCGAACTGGCGGCCTTCGTGTTCTATAGCCTGATCGTTGGCAGCGCCTTTGGCACCCTTAGCGAGGTGATCGGCGAGCTGCAACGCGCCGCCGGGGCAGCGGAGCGAATTGCCGAGTTGCTGGCCGCGCGCAGCGAAATCAGCGCACCTGCACAGGGGCTGAAGCGCTCGGCATTGCGGGTCAGCGGTCGGCTTGAGCTTCGCGATGTGCGCTTTGCCTACCCGTCGCGCCCTGAGCCTGCGGCGATCGACGGCTTGAGCCTGATCGTCGAGCCTGGGGAGACGCTGGCGCTGGTCGGGCCTTCGGGGGCGGGTAAATCGACCTTGTTTGACCTGCTGTTGCGCTTCTATGACCCCCTGCATGGGCAAATCCTTCTGGACGGCCAGGATCTGAAGCGACTCGACCCACAGGACTTGCGCCGACACTTCGCTCTGGTCGCACAGAACCCGGCACTGTTCTTTGGCACTGTTGAGGAAAACATACGTTACGGGCGAGCCGATGCCAGCGCTGCGCAGGTTGAAGCCGCCGCGCGCAGTGCCCATGCCCATGATTTCATCCTGCAACTGCCCCAGGGCTATCAGACCCACCTGGGTGATGCCGGCCTGGGCTTGTCGGGCGGTCAGCGTCAACGCCTGGCCATTGCCAGGGCCTTGCTGGTGGATGCGCCGATCCTGCTGCTGGACGAGGCCACCAGCGCCCTCGATGCCCAGAGCGAACACCTGATCCAGCAGGCGCTACCGACCTTGATGAGCGGGCGCACCACCTTGGTGATCGCTCACCGCCTGGCCACCGTGCAGCATGCCGACCGTATCGCGGTGATCGACCAGGGCCGCCTGGTCGCCATCGGCACGCATCGTCAATTGATCGCGCAAAGCCCGTTGTATGCGCGGCTGGCGGCCTTGCAGTTCAACGTCGTGACGGAAATGTGACAGCGTCCTGCAGGTCGTCACATTTCTGTAGCAATCCCCTGAGACTATCTCCTCCCGCTGTTGCGTAATGCTCGAATCTGGCTGCTATCGAATGATGGCAGCTTTTTTTTCGCCTGCGCCGGTTGCCAGTGAACGAGGACAAGGACGTCTTTGCCTGGTCGATGCAATCAAGCGTCGTTTCCTTCCTCCTTGTTCCGAGATTCCTTTTGATGTTGCGTAAATCCCTCAGAGTGCAAATCCTCGCGCTACTTGGTGGCAGCCTGTTGGCGATACTGATGATCGCGCTGGTCTGCTTTCAATTGCTGTCGTCCAGCGTGCGCGGTTATGGGCAATTGATCGACGGGCCATTGCAGGCCTCGCAATTGATTGACGAGGCCAATCTGCAGTTCAAGGTTCAAGTCCAGGAGTGGAAAAACGTGCTGTTGCGCGGCAAACAACCGGCCGATCTGGACAAGTACTGGCAGCAGTTCCTTGCCCGTGAGCAACAGGTGCAGGGCATTCTTGAGCAGTTGATTGAGACCCGCGACGCAACGCTCAAGGCGCGCGCCGAGCAGCTCAAGGAAAGCCATCGTCAGTTGGGCCAGGCGTATGCGCAAGGGCGTCAGGCGTTCCTTGCCGCAGGTGCTGATCCGACTGCGGGCGACCAGGCGGTCAAGGGCGTGGATCGTGCGACCAGTGAGCAGATGAGCGAACTGGTCAGCCAGCTGCGCAGCGATGCCCAGGCGCGCGCCCAGACCATCAGTCAATCGGCAGAACGCACCGTGTGGCTGGGGCTGCTGGTGATGTTCGGCTCAGCAGTGCTGGTCGGCCTGTTCAGCCTCTGGCTGGTCAATCGTAGCCTGATCGAACCGATCCGCGGCCTGATCGACTATGTCGCACAACTGAGTCAGGGGCGTTTCGAGGCGCGGGTGGCCAGTGACCGTCAGGATGAGCTGGGTCGTCTTGCCGTGGCCGCCAACACCTTGCGCGACTTCCTCGCCGATACGTTTACCCGCCTGCAGAGCAATGCCGGTGAGCTGGATACTGCCAGTGGCGAATTGCGCAGCATTGCCGGTGGTATGGCCCGTGGCACCGATGACCAGTTCCAGCGTACCGACCAGGTGGCCACGGCCATGCACCAAATGTCCGCCAC
>JBOICD010000176.1:0-7067 GCA_050739855.1 Pseudomonas sp. | reverse complement strand
GGCTTGCCCCGCGATGAGGCCGGTGACTTCTTCACATGATCATCGCGGGGCAAGCCCGCTCCCACAGGGGTTGATTGCGTTAGAACAAGCCCATCTGCCGATCGATCAAGGCGCTGAAGTCATCCTGCACAAACGGCAGGATGGCATCGGCCACCGGCTGCAGTTGCCGGGTCAGGTAGTGGTCGTAGTCGATGGCCGAATGCCGGGTCTCCAACGGCTCGGGGCCGGCCACGGTGATCACATAGCTGATCCAGCCACCGTTCTGGTACTGCCGGGGCCGGCCCTGGCGCTGGTTGAAGTCGTCAGCCATGCGCGCCGCCCGTACATGCGGCGGCACGTTGCGTTGATAGTCAGCCAGTGGCCGGCGCAGACGCTTGCGATAGATCAGCAACTCGTCCAGCTCCCCGGCCAGGGTCTGGCGCACATATTCGCGCACATAGGCCTGGTAGGGCTGGCGGCGAAAGATGCGCTGGTACAGCTCCTGCTGGAACTGCCGGGCCAGCGGCGACCAGTCGGTACGCACACTTTCAAGTCCCTTGTAGACCATCTCTTCGTGCCCGTCACCGCGCAGGACCAGGCCGGCATAGCGCTTCTTGCTGCCCTCCTCGGCACCGCGGATGGTCGGCATCAGGAAGCGTTTGTAGTGGGTCTCGTACTGCAGTTCCAGGGCACTGTCCAGGTCGTAGCCGTCGCGTAAATGCTCGCGCCACCACTGGTTGACCTGCTGCACCAGGCGCCGCCCGATCACCTCGGCATCGGCTTCGCTGTGGGCGCTCTTGAGCCAGACGAAGGTGGAGTCGGTGTCGCCATAGATCACCGCATAACCCTGGGCCTCGATCAGCTCACGGGTGCGGCGCATGATCTCGTGGCCGCGCAGGGTGATCGATGAAGCCAGGCGTGGATCGAAGAAGCGGCAACCACTGGAGCCCAGCACGCCGTAGAACGCATTCATGATGATCTTCAACGCCTGTGACAACGGCGCGTTATGTTCGCGCTTGGCAGTCTCGCGCCCTTGCCAGACCCGCTCGACAATCGCTGGCAGACAGTGATGGGTACGGGAAAAGCGGGCGCCGCGAAAGCCGGGTACCGATGTCTCGTCACCCGGTTCACGCAGGCCCTCGATCAAGCCCAGCGGGTCGATGAGGAAGGTGCGGATGATCGAGGGATACAGGCTCTTGTAATCGAGCACCAGCACCGACTCGTACAAGCCAGGCCGTGAATCCATGACAAAGCCGCCAGGGCTGGCTTCATCGGGTCGCTCGCCCTGGTTTGGCGCAACAAAACCCTGGCGGTGCATCAAGGGGATGTACAGGTGGCAAAATGCAGCGACCGAACCACCGCTGCGGTCGGCCGGCAAGCCGGTGACCGTGGCCCGCTCCAGCAGGAAGGTGAGCAATTCGGTCTTGGCGAAAATGCGCGTGACCAGTTCGCAGTCTTTGAGGTTGTAGCGCGCCAGGGCAGGCTTGTCCTCGGCGAACATGCGGTTGATTTCATCCATGCGCTGGTACGGCGTGTCGATCGCCTTGCCCTCGCCGAGCAGGGTCTGGGCGACGTTTTCCAGGCTGAACGAAGGGAAGCTCCAGGTCGCCGAGCGCAACGCCTCGATACCGTCGATGATCAAGCGTCCAGTGGCGCCGGCAAAAAAGTGCGCACGGCTGCCATGTTCACGCCATTCCATTGGCTCGCCCTCACGCCCCAGGCAAAGCGGGACCTGCAGTTGCTGGGCGTGAGCCTGCAGCACGCGCAAGTCGAATTGCACCAGGTTCCAGCCAATGATCGCATCGGGATCGTGCAGCGCCAGCCAGTGGTTCAAGCGCTCCAGCAATTGCGCACGGGTGTCGCAATACTCAAGGTCGAAGTCGATGCCGGTGGCATCGCCGTTGGCCGGGCCGAGCATGTATACCTGGCGCTGACCGCAGCCTTCCAGGGCAATCGAGTACAACTCGCCGCGCTCGGTGGTTTCGATGTCCAGTGACACCAGTTTCAGCCTCGGGCGGTAGTCGGGTGCGGGTTTTAGCTGGGCGTCCTGCACCACCCCATGTTCGTCCGGCGTGCCGCTGAAGCTGACCGGGGCGGTGATGAAGCGCTCCATCAGGTAACGCTCAGGCGGACGAATGTCGGCTTCGTAAACCTGCACCCCGGCAGCGCGCAGGCGCTTTTCCAGCTGTATCAACTGGCGATGCTGACGGCAGTACAGACCCAGCACTGGCCGTTGCTCGAAATCACGCAGCTCAAGTGGCCGCAGCTCTACCCCGCGCTCGCTACGCAGCACGGTCTGGGCCGGCTGGCGGTGGGCTGCGGGAATAAAGGCCACTGAGGTCTGCAGCGGCAAGCGCAAACGTCGCGGGCCCTGATCGGTGGCCAGCCAGAACTCGACGCAGGTGCCTGCCGGGGTGTCACGCCAATGCCGGGTCAGGACAAAGCCCTGCTGTAACTCCACCGCTGCAACCTCTGAACAACCTGTCTATGCCGCGAGTCTACCCTAGCGGCCGCCCTCGTGCCCGGCACAACGCCATGACGACGAACAACCCAGGCAGGCTATTAGTCATACAAATAGTCGATCCCTTGTGTGGGCAACTGAGGCACCCGGGCACACAGGTATTCGCCCAGTTTCTCTAGGTGCCGGGCCTGGGGGCTGGACTTGAGCCAGGTCAGGTAGTAGCCCTCGCCCGTCGACACGGCCTGGGGAAACGGCGTGACCAGCCGACCCGCGTCGAGCTCGCCACGGGCCAGCAGCAAGTCGACCACCGCAATGCCCGCCCCTTGCTGGGCGGCGGACATGCCCTGGTCCAGGGTGTCGAACACTTGACCCCGTTCAAGCCCGACCGCCGATGCGCCCAACCGGGCCAGCCAGCGCCGCCAGTCGCGGCGGTCCGCTGAGCAGTGCAGGTACTGCGCGTCCTGCAAGCCTGCAATTGCCGGTTCAAGTGTCGCGCGGTAGGCCGGGCTGCACACCGGCAACAACCACTCATCGAACAGCTTGAGACTCTCCACATCGGCGGCAAAACGTCCATCTGCCAACAGGATCGCCGCGTCATAGGGTTCGCTGTAGAAATCGACGTGATCGATGTCCATCCACACGCTGGAAAGCTGCACACGGCTGTACGACGCCAACTGACGACAGGACTCAAGCACCCCAAGCAGCCAGCGCGTGGTCAGGGTCGAAGGCGCTTTGAGGCGAATGCTATTTCGTTCCTTTTTCAGCAGGGCGCACGCGTTGTCGATGATCTTGAAGCCGACTTTAAGTTCCTGGGCCAGCACCCGACCGGGCTCGGTAAGCGACAGCTTCGGGCCGCGACGCTCGAATAATGCGCAGTCGAACAGGCCCTCAAGGGTCTTGATGTGATGGCTAATAGCCCCTTGAGTCAGCGCCAGTTCCTGCGCCGCCCGGGTAAAGGAGCCATAGCGCGCCGCCACCTCGAAAGCCCGCAGGGCCTGCAGCGCTGGAATTCGTTCAGACATGGTCGCTCTCAAGCATGAGTCAAACTAATAGAAAGCCATAGCAACAGGCGTTTTACAAGGTTGGAGGGGCTGTCGAGAATGCCGGCCACCCCCTTGTTGCTGAGCGCCATTGATGAACACCGCCCTGCTTTTGACCTATGCATTGACCGTCACGCTGTTGATCGCCACGCCGGGGCCGGTCGTCGCCCTGGTCGTCAACACCGCTGCCAGCGCCGGTCGCCGCCAGGCCCTGATGACCGCCGTCGGTACCAACGGCGCTTCGTTGGTGCTGATTGCCCTGGCTGCCGGCCTGATCCTCACCAGTGCGGCCATCGCCCCGCACTTACTGACAGCACTGAGCCTGGTGGGCTGCCTGTTCATCGGCTACCTGGCCATTGCCAGCCTGCGTCAGACGCTGGCGCAAAAAGCCGATGCCGCCGTGACATCCAGCACGCGGGGTAGTCTGTGGAAAGGCTTTGCCATCGGCCTGTCGAACCCGAAAGACATCCTGTTCTTCGTGGCGTTTTTCCCGCAGTTCATCCAGGTCACGACCGATACAAGTTACAGCCTGTTACTACTTTCCCTGCTCTGGACCGTAATGGATTTGGCCATATTGAGTCTGTACATCCTGTTAACCAGCAAACTGGCAACCCCGCAGTGCCAGCGTTTGATCAGCCTGACCAGCGGTGCCGTGCTACTGCTGATCGCCGCAGCGGGCCTGCTTTACAATCTCCATGTGCTCTGGCCCTGAGGCTTCGTGGCTTTCGAGACCGGTCCTACAACGGTTAGAATGCCTGACTTTCTCCCAGGCCCCTTCGAGCCCCACTATGGACAGTCGGATTGAACCCTGAAAATCACCAGCCTGCTATTTGCTTGATGCGCAACCGTCAGATACCACTCCCCAGTGTTTTCCCCCTGCTACGCGCACGCTTTCTGGGTGTACTGCTGGTGGCACTTGCTCCCGCCTGCGCCTTGGCTGACAGCCTGCAAATCGATCCCCATGCCGACCTGCTGTACCGCCAGGCGTTGACCCTCCTGGAGCAGGCCGACCAGCAGATCAACGGCTTCAGCCTCAAGACCAGCACCACTGACCACGACCTCGCGCAACAGGGCCAGGCCATGGGCCGTAGCCTGGCACCGGCAGTGAGCCTGTTGAACAAAGCCGTGGAGCTGGAGCATCCGGTGGCCCGCTACCGCCTGGCGCTCTACTACATGACCTACCTGCCCGCAGAACAGGTTCCAGCGGTTGCCTGCCCGCTGCTGCAGACCAGCCTGGACCAAGGCTTTGCACCCGCCGCCCTGGGGATCGAGGCCTGGTGCACGGACTACCGCCAGAGCGCTGCGTTTGCCAGGGACCTGGAAAACATCCCGAGCGTGGCCAGCCGCTTCGCCGCCTACTATCCTCAACCTGCCGAGCGCTTGCTGTGCAACCGTGAGCAGCCCCAGGGCCTGGCCATGCAGTGGGGACGCCAGCGTGACTTCCAGGCTGAAATCTACCGGCTGCAGGGCAACAGCGACCCGGATCAACGTCAGCGCTACTGGCAGAAGGCCGTCGAGCTTAACGGGTGCTTCTCGGTCCGCCAACGCTTGCTCAGCAGCCCGTATTGAATCTTGCGTAGCACCCCGGCTGAGCCTGGACAGCAAGATCGTTCAAGTCACCCGCGCGCAGCTCTGGCATGCTGTGCAACCTTGTTCAGTAACCGCATATTTCCATGTCCAGTCCACCGTTCGCCCGCCAAGCCTTTATCCAGGGCGCCATTGCCATCCTGCCATTGTCCCTGGCCGTTGCCCCCTGGGGCCTGCTGGCCGGCTCCATGGCCATCGAAGCCGACCTCACGCCGTGGGAAGGCCAGGGCCTGTCAGCCATTGTTTTTGCCGGTGCCGCCCAGCTGGTGGCGATCGGCATGATCAAGGGTGGGGCCAACCTGTTCTCGATCCTCTTGACGACCCTGCTGCTGACCTCGCAGCACTTGCTCTACGGCCTGTCGATGCGCCCGGTGCTCTCGGGGCTGCCAACGCGCTGGCGGCTGGGCCTGGGTTTTCTGCTGACCGACGAGTTCTTCGCCCTCACCAGCCAGTATGACCAGCAGCAGTTCAACCGCTGGTACGCCCTCGGGGTGGGCCTGACGTTCTACATTGCCTGGAACCTGTTCACCCTGGCCGGCATCATCCTCGGTCAGAACATCCCGCATCTGGATCAACTGGGCCTGGATTTTTCCATCGTCGCCACCTTTGTCGCGCTGATCGCGCCACTGGTGCGCAACCTGCCCACCGTGGTCTGCGTCGCGGTGTCGTTGTTCAGTTCGGTGCTGTTCAGCTTCTGGCACTGGGAAACCGGTCTGGTGGCAGCCGGTCTGCTGGGCATGAGCGCCGGCTTCATCTGTCAGAAATTCAGTGGAGCGCGCTCATGATCTTTGCCTTGATTATCGGGATGGGCCTGCTGGTGTTCCTCAACCGTTACGCCTTTCTCGAACCGCGCCTGCCGCTGCGCCTGAGTTCCAACGCGCGGCAGTTTCTGGGTTTTGCCGTGCCGGGCATGCTCACGGCGATCTGCGGACCGATCATTTTCCTGCCCGGCCATCAGCTCGACCTGAGCCTGGCCAATCCCTACCTGCTGGGTTCGGTGGTCGCAGTAGTGCTGGTATTGTTGACCCGCAGCACCCTGATCAGCATGCTGGTGAGCATGGCTTTCTTCTTCGTCTTTCGCTGGTGGTTGAACGGCAATCCATGAACCTTGCGCCGCAGGAACAGACCCGCTTCTGGCAAGCGCCAGCACTTGGCGATATCGAGATGCTGCACGCCAGGTATTTCCAGCAGCGCTTTGCTCCTCATGTGCATGAAGGCTATGTGATCACCATCATCGAGTCCGGTGCCCAGCGTTTCTGGCACCGCGGCAGTGAACACCTGGCGCCGGTAGGCAGTATGGTGCTGATCAACCCCGATGAATTGCACACCGGGGCAAAGGCTCATGAGCAAGGCTGGCGCTACCGCGGTTTTTATCCGGACAGCGAACGCATCACCGGGGTACTGGACGAACTGGAACTCAAACGCGACGGTTTGCCCAGCTTCGAGGCCAGCGTTCTGCACGACCCGCAACTGGCCAAGGCGTTCAGTTGGTTGCACTGCTCGGCGGAACACGGTGCCAGTGCGCTGGAGCAACAGACTGCCTGGCGCGAGGCGGTGTTGCTGCTGGTGCAGCGCCATGGCCGTGTCGGCGGTATCGCCAGCGTCCGTCAGCCGGGCAACGAACCCTGTGCCGTGGCCCGGGCCAAGGAACTGATGGACAGTCGCCTGGCCTACCCGCCCTCACTGCAAGAGCTGGCAGAATCGGTCAACCTCTCGCCGTTTCATTTCGCCCGGGTGTTCCGTCAGGCCACCGGCCTGCCACCGCATGCCTGGCTCAAGCAACGGCGCCTGAGCCGAGCGCGGGAACTGCTGAAAAGCGACTGTTTGCCGTTCAACGTGGCCTTTGCGCTGGGCTTTTCTGATCAGAGCCACCTGAACCGGCAGTTCAAGCAAGCTTATGGGGTGACGCCGGGGGAGTATCGGCGTGCCTGTGTCGGGGAGCGTTCGGCTTGAGAATGCAATCGCGGGGCAAGCCCGCTCCCACAGGGTTAGGTAAAACC
>JBOICD010000175.1:0-7070 GCA_050739855.1 Pseudomonas sp. | reverse complement strand
ACCATGCACGGCCTGATCATGGTCTTCGGCGCGGTGATGCCGGCCTTCGTCGGCCTGGCCAACTGGATGATCCCGCTGATGGTCGGCGCGCCAGACATGGCTTTGCCGCGGATGAACAACTTCAGCTTCTGGTTGCTGCCGGCAGCCTTTGCGCTGCTGATTTCGACCCTGTTCAGTCCGGCTGGCGGGCCCAACTTCGGCTGGACGTTCTACGCGCCGCTATCGACCACCTACGCACCGGAAAGCGTGACCTTCTTCATTTTCGCCATCCACCTCATGGGCATCAGTTCGATCATGGGCGCGATCAACGTCATCGCCACCATCCTCAACCTGCGTGCCCCGGGCATGACCCTGATGAAGATGCCGCTGTTCGTCTGGACCTGGCTGATTACTGCGTTCTTGTTGATCGCGGTGATGCCGGTGCTGGCCGGTGTGGTGACCATGATGCTGATGGACATCCACTTCGGCACCAGCTTCTTCAGTGCTGCCGGTGGCGGTGATCCGGTGTTGTTCCAGCATGTGTTCTGGTTCTTCGGCCATCCCGAGGTGTACATCATGATCCTGCCGGCGTTCGGCGCGGTCAGTGCGATCATCCCGGCGTTCTCGCGCAAGCCGCTGTTCGGCTATACCTCGATGGTCTACGCCACCGGTTCGATTGCCTTCTTGTCCTTTATCGTCTGGGCCCACCATATGTTCGTGGTCGGTATCCCGGTGGTCGGCGAGCTGTTTTTCATGTACGCCACCATGCTGATCGCGGTGCCGACCGGGGTGAAGGTGTTCAACTGGGTCAGCACTATGTGGGAAGGCTCGCTGACCTTCGAGACGCCGATGCTGTTCGCCATTGCCTTCGTCATCCTGTTCACCATCGGCGGCTTCTCCGGGTTGATGCTGGCCATCGCCCCGGCGGACTTCCAGTACCACGATACCTACTTTGTGGTTGCCCACTTCCACTACGTACTGGTGCCCGGGGCGATCTTCGGGATTTTTGCCTCGGCCTACTACTGGCTACCGAAATGGACCGGGCACATGTATGACGAAACCCTGGGCAAGCTGCATTTCTGGTTGTCGTTCATCGGCATGAACCTGGCCTTCTTCCCCATGCACTTCGTTGGCCTGGCCGGCATGCCGCGGCGGATTCCGGACTACAACCTGCAGTTCGCCGACTTCAACATGGTCTCGTCAATTGGGGCCTTTGTGTTCGGCGCCACGCAGATTTTCTTCCTGTTCATCGTCATCAAGTGCATTCGCGGCGGTGCTCCGGCACCCGCCAAACCCTGGGATGGTGCCGAGGGCCTGGAGTGGTCAGTGCCGTCACCGGCGCCCTATCACACCTTCCAGACCCCACCGGAAGTGAAATGAACGGCAAACGCCGGAGGATGAGCCATGAGTGAAGGGACCTCGCTCAAACGCCTGGTGCTGCGGCTGATGCTGCTGACCGTGGTGATGTTCGCTTTCGGCTTTGCCCTGGTGCCAATCTACGACGTGATGTGCAAGGCGTTCGGTATCAATGGCAAGACCGGCGGGCAGTATGAGGGCAGCCAGGTCAGCGACATGAACCGCAGCGTAAAGGTGCAGTTCATGTCGACCAATGCCAGCGACATGGTCTGGGAGTTCTATTCCACTGCCGATCAGATCGACGTCAATCCCGGTGCGGTCAACCAGATGGTGTTCATCGCCCGTAATCCGACCGACAAGCCGATGAGCGCCCAGGCGATCCCGAGCATCACCCCGGCGGAAGCGGCAGCGTACTTTCACAAGACCGAATGCTTCTGCTTCACCCAGCAGGTGCTGCAGCCGGGGGAGCGCATCGAAATGCCGGTGCGCTTCATTGTCGACCGCGACCTGCCCAAGGATGTGAAACACCTGACGCTGGCTTACACGCTGTTCGATATCACCGCTCGCCACCCGCCGGTTGCACACCTGACGGGCCAGGCCACACAGGGCGCCCGATAAGGAGAACACTCAATGGCTTCGCATGAGCACTATTACGTACCGGCGCAAAGCAAATGGCCGATCATTGCCACGATCGGTATGTTCATCACCGTGTTCGGCCTGGGTACCTGGTTCAACGATCTCAAGGCCGGGCGCCCTGAATCCCATGGGCCGTGGATCTTCTTCCTGGGTGCGCTGTGCCTGGCCTACATGTTCTTCGGCTGGTTCGGCGCGGTGGTCAAGGAGAGTCGGGCCGGGCTTTACAGTCCGCAGCTGGACCGCTCGTTCCGCTGGGGCATGTCCTGGTTCATCTTTTCCGAGGTGATGTTCTTCATCGCCTTCTTCGGTGCGCTGTTTTATGTGCGCAACCTGGCCGGGCCCTGGTTGGGGGGTGATGGCGCCAAGGGCGTGACGCACATGCTGTGGCCGAACTTCGAGTTTGCCTGGCCTTTGCTCAATACCCCAGACCCGAAACTGTTCCCGCCGCCCAAGGACATCATCGACCCTTGGCACTTGCCGCTGATCAACACCATTCTGCTGGTCAGCTCCAGCGTCACGGTGACCATCGCCCACCACGCCTTGCGCAAGGATCACCGTGGCGCACTGAAATGCTGGCTGGGGCTGACCATTGTGCTTGGGCTCGCCTTCCTGATACTGCAGGCCTACGAGTATCACGAGGCCTACACCGAACTCGGCTTGACCCTGGGCTCGGGCATCTATGGTGCGACCTTCTTCATGCTCACGGGCTTTCATGGCGCCCACGTGACCATGGGTACCCTGATTCTGTTGGTGATGCTGGTGCGGATCATGCGCGGGCACTTCAACCCGGACAAACACTTTGGCTTCGAGGCGGCCAGCTGGTACTGGCACTTTGTCGATGTGGTCTGGGTGGGGCTGTTTATCTTCGTGTACGTGCTGTAGCCGTGTTCAGAACGGCGCGTGGGACACCAACTGGCCGCTATAGAAGCCCCAGGTGATCAGCACCAGGGTCAGCGCGGCAAGGGTGACCCGCACGGTCAGGGCCTTGAGCAGACGCGTGGAATGTCCGTCGTCCTTGACCAGAAAGAACAGGCCACTGAACAGGCTGGCGATGGTGGCCAGCAGCATCAGGACAATCGCAGCTTTAAGCATGGCGAAACTCCGGGGGGATGCATCGATGACCTTAAGTATAGCGACCGACCGTGGGGTGACCGGGTGAAGCCATTTCGCCCAGGTTGGGTGCCGACCCTGGTGGTGCTGATGCTGTTGCCCGGGCTGATTGCGCTGGGCTGCTGGCAATTGGCGCGGGCGCAGGAAAAGCGCGAATTGCTCGTCAGTTATGCCGAGCGTCAGGCGGGCGAAGCCGTGAGCGCCGCACAGCTGCCTCAACTGGACGATCCGGCGTATCGCCGGGTGCACCTGTTCGGTCATTTCGATGCCGAGCACAGCCTGTTGCTGGACAACCGCATGCGCGATGGTCAGGTCGGCGTCGAACTGCTGCAACCCTTCCTCGATCAGGCCAGCGGGCTCTGGCTGCTGGTTAACCGCGGCTGGCTGCCCTGGCCGGATCGGCGTAGCCCGGTGCAGTTCAGCACCCCGGCACAGGCATTGAGCCTGGATGCCTGGGTGTATGTCGCCCCCGGTGCCACCTTTCAATTGCATGCCGACCCGCAAGGCGGCAGCTGGCCGCGTTTGCTGACAGCCATTGATGCCAGTCATCTGTGGCCGCAGTTGTCGCGTGAAGGCTTCGCTTACGAGTTGCGTCTGGAACCGGGCCCGGCCGGCTACCGGCTGGACTGGCCGGTAGTCGCCATGGGCCCGGAAAAACACCTGGGCTATGCCATGCAGTGGTTTGCCCTGGCGCTGGCGTTGGTCCTGCTCTACCTCTACTTCGGCTGGCATAACAACAAGGAGAAACAGCATGGGAGCCGTCACGAGTCCACTCAACATGTCTGAAGGCAAGGCGCCGACCGGGCGCGCTCGCGGGCGCCTGCAACTGATCCTGATCCTGCTGGTGGTCCTCGGCCCGATGCTGCTGGCCACCGCCATGTACAAGCTGCAGTTCTGGGTTCCGGACAGCCGCAGCTATCACGGTGAAATGATCGGCAACGGCCAGAGCCGTGCCGACCTCGGGGTCAGTGCCGATGAACAACGCTGGCAGTTGCTGGTCAGCACCCCCAAAGATTGCGGGCTGGACTGCCAGCAACTGGTGTACCTGGCGCGGCAGATCCAGATCGGCCTGGGACGTGATGCCAGCCGCGCCAGTCATGCCCTGGCCACAGCGCAACCGCTGGAAGCTGACTACCAGGCCCGACTCGATCGTGAATACCCACAGCTGCAACGCTACCCGCTGGACCTGAGCAAGTACGGTGAGGTGAGCCAGGGCAAGCAGGATGCGCAGCTGTGGATCGTCGACCCCCACGGCAATCTGGTGCTGCGTTACGACGCCAGGGTCAAGGGCAAAGATCTGCTCAATGACCTGCGCCATCTGCTGAAGCTGTCCAACATCGGCTAGGACATGACCATGGCCAGACCTGGATTTCGCCTTGCTGTGTTTGCCACCCTGCTGGCCTTGGTTGTTGTCCTGCTCGGTGCCTACACCCGTCTTACCCATGCCGGCCTGGGCTGTCCGGACTGGCCGGGCTGCTACGGCTTCATCAGCGTACCCAAGACCGACGCTCAACTGGCGCATGCCGAGCTGCACTTTCCCGACACACCGGTAGAGGAGCACAAGGGCCGCAACGAGATGGTCCATCGCTACTTCGCCGGCACCCTGGCTTTGGTGATCACCCTGCTCACCTTCCAGGCCTGGCGTCGCCATGGCCGTGACGGTCAGCCGTATCGCCTGCCCTTGCTGCTGCTCGGTGTGGTGTTCGCCCAGGCGGCCTTCGGCATGTGGACGGTGACCCTCAAGCTGTGGCCGCAGGTGGTCACCGCACATTTATTAGGCGGCTTTGCCACCTTGAGCCTGTTGTTCTTGCTGAGCCTGCGCCTGTCGCGAGCATTCGCCCCGCTGCCCAAGCTGCCGCTGAGTGTGCGCCGGGTGGCGGCGCTGGCGTTGCTGGTGGTGATTGGCCAGATCGCCCTGGGCGGCTGGGTCAGTGCTAACTACGCGGCCGTGGCCTGTATCGATCTCCCCACCTGTCATGGTCAGTGGTGGCCACAGGCGGATTTTGCCAACGGCTTTCACCTCACCCAGCACATCGGTCCCAACTACCTGGGTGGGCAGCTGGACAGTGATGCACGTACCGCCATTCATCTCAGCCACCGCATGGGCGCGTTGCTGGTGACCTGTGTGCTGTTGATGCTGAGCTGGAAGCTGCATCGTCATGGATTAAGCACACTCGCCCGCCTGGTGCTTCTGGCATTGGCGGTACAGATCGGCCTGGGCATCAGCAATGTGCTGTTCCACCTGCCATTGCCGGTGGCGGTGGCCCATAACGCCGGGGGCGCCATGCTGTTGCTGTGCATGGTGCTGGTCAATTACCGCATTCGCCTGGTGGCCAAGGCCAAGGTTCGCCGGGTCAGCCAGGACTGGCGCCTGACACCGCTGGGCAGTGGCGGGGTCGTTCATTATCTGGGGGATAACTCATGGCGACGCTTTTAAGCGGACGCAGGCTCCAGGCGGGTTGGCGCGACTATCTGGAGCTGACCAAGCCCAAGGTCGTGGTGCTGATGTTGATCACGTCCCTGGTCGGCATGTTTCTCGCTACCCGTGCAGGTGTGCCCTGGACTGTCCTGCTGTTCGGCAACCTGGGCATCGCCTGTTGCGCCGGTGGCGCCGCAGTGGTCAATCATGTGGTGGACCGGCGCATCGATGCGCTGATGGCCCGCACCCACAAACGTCCCCTGGCCGAAGGCCGGGTAGCGCCTGGCGCTGCTTTAACCTTTGCCTTGCTGCTGGCGCTGCTCGGTATGGCCTTGCTGCTGGTCTTTACCAACGCCCTCACCGCCTGGCTGACCCTGGCCTCGTTACTCGGTTATGCGGTGGTCTACACCGGCTTTCTCAAGCGGGCCACGCCGCAGAACATCGTGATTGGCGGCCTGGCTGGTGCGGCACCGCCGTTGCTGGGCTGGGTGGCGGTCAGTGGTCATATCAGCGCCGAGCCGCTGCTGCTGGTGCTGATCATTTTCGCCTGGACCCCGCCACACTTCTGGGCCCTGGCCATTCACCGCAAGGAAGAGTACGCCAAGGCGGATATTCCGATGTTGCCGGTGACCCACGGCGAGCACTACACCAAGGTGCACATCCTGCTTTACACCCTGGTGTTGCTGGCGGTCAGCCTGCTGCCTTACGTCATTCACATGAGCGGGCCGCTCTACCTGGTCTGTGCCCTGGTGCTGGGCGCGCGCTTCCTGCAATGGGCCTGGGTGTTGTACCGTGGCAGTCGGCCGCACGCGGCGATCAAGACCTTCAAGTACTCTGTCTGGTACCTGTTGCTGTTGTTCATCGCCCTGCTTGTTGATCACTACCTACTGTTGAACCTATGACTCGAACCCAGAAAACCGTCTTCATCCTCGTTGCCCTGGTCGCTGTGATCCTCGGGCTTACTGTCAACAAGGCGCTCAATGGCCGCAGTGAGGGCAACCCGACCGAGCTGATCGATGCCGGCATCATCCTGCTGCCGCAGAGCCGCACGGTGCCGAGTATCGAGATGACCGACGAGAAAGGTCAGACCGTGGCGGTGGATGAGCTCAAAGGCAAGTGGTCGTTGCTGTTCTTCGGCTACACCTTCTGCCCGGACATTTGTCCGACTACCCTGGCCCAATTGCGTCAGGTGAAAAGCGAACTGCCTAAAGAGGCCGTGGAGCGGCTGCAAGTGGTGTTGGTGAGTATCGATCCGAACCGTGATACCCCGGCGCAGTTGCAGCAGTATCTGGGCTACTTTGACAAGGATTTCCGTGGCCTGACCGGCTCACTGGATAATCTGCAGAAGCTGGCCAATGCGCTGAGCATTCCGTTCATTCCGGCCGATACCAGCAAGCCGAATTACACGGTTGATCACAGTGGCAACCTGGCGCTGTTGGGGCCGGATGGCAAGCAGCGTGGGTTTATTCGGGCGCCGTTCAACAACCAGAAGCTGGTGGCTCAACTACCGGGATTGGTTAAGCGCGATTGAAAGCATCGCGGGGCAAGCCCGCTCCCACCGGGTTTGTGC
>JBOICD010000174.1:0-7119 GCA_050739855.1 Pseudomonas sp. | reverse complement strand
TGATCCGGTCATGGTCCTTGTGGAAGGGGCTGCGGCCCAGCTCTTCAGGGCTGTGCAGGGTCTTGCCGAGACGTTCGCGGGTGAGCAGGGTGTGCCAGTCCAAGGCCAGTTCTCCAATACAGGGGGGCAGGCCCTTAGCTTCCCGTGTCGGCGCACCACCTGCAAGCGGCAACTGCCAGTGGGAGCGGGCTTGCCCCGCGATGCGATGTGACTGGCAGTTCGCAATCGCGGGGCAAGCCCGCTCCCACTGAGTCAGGTGTTCAACGCTTGCTGGCAGCGCCCTGCATGACCAGCTTGAGCAATGGCAGCAGGCTGCTGCCCAGGCGAACCATCCGGCTCAGGCTACCGTTTTTGGCACCCTTGCCGGTCAGGAATCCCAGCACCACCACCGCAGCGATTCCCCACAATGGTGCATGCTTGATGCCCAGTCCACCCTGCAGGCTGTCGCCCATGGCGCGCAGACGGGTCAGGGGGTTGAGCAACTGCCCGGACTCATGACGGATTTCCTGGCGGTGCATCTCCAGGCGCAGGCGCACCAGCGCCTTGCGCAGCTCGCGCCGGTTGGTGGTTTTCGGTAGCTCAGGCAGGCTCATGGCAACAGGCGCTCCCGGTCCTTGGCAAGTTCTTCGAGGGTCGAGCTGAAGGGGGACGATTCATCGTATACCGCCGCTCTCAGGCGCAGGGCGCAGAACAGCGCCGCCACGCCATAGAACACACACAGGCCGACGATACCGGCCAGGCGGTAACTGTCCCAGAGCAGCACCAGCACCAGGGCCGAGAGCGCAACCAGCAATAGCAGGGCAAACACCAGGGCCAGGCCAGCAAACAGCAACAGGCCCAGCGTGCGCGCTTTCTGCTCCTGCAGTTCTATGCCGAACAGCTCGACATGGCCGTGCAACAGGCCGAGTACGGCTGCGCCCAGGCGTTTGCTCGACGCAGCGCCAGTGCCGTTGGATTCGCTTTCCATAGCCAACCTCAGCGCCGATTGGCCAGCAGACCAATCAGAAAACCGACCCCGGCGGCAATGCCGATCGATTGCCAGGGGTTGCTCTGTACGTAGTCTTCAGTCGCGCTCAGGGCTGCCTGGCCGTGCTCGCGGACGGATTCCTGGGTCAGTTGCAGGGTTTCCCGGGCACGCATCAGGCGCTCGTGGATCTGACCGCGTAATTCATCGGCCTGATCACCGGCCAGGGTGGCGGTGTGTTCCAGCAATTTCTCGGTGTCACGCACCAACGCCTGAAAATCAGCCATCAATATGTCTTGAGCAGTCTTTGCCGATTTGCTGGTCATGGGGCTCTCCTTAAGGGTGTGTGGCTATTTCGAGTCGCGAGCGCTGGCGAAGGTTCAGTGAAAATGCTGGTACAGGTTTTGCTGTTCCAGGGTGCGCTCAGGTCCGGCGCCTGCGCTAAGTTTGTGCACGGAGGGCAACCGGGCCTGTAAACCTTAACCCAATCCACGACAAACCCAAGGAAAAACTCCAGATATCAGCAGGATCGGCCAGGGAGGTGGCGCTCGCATGATCCAGGCTGGTGCAAAAAGGAGTCACTCCGCGCTGTCTTGGTGCTTTCGAAAGGCCTGCCGATTCCATGGAAAACCTGCAAAGTGCGGTGGACAGTCTGATCCACGGCTCCAACACACTCTTCATTCTGCTGGGCGCCGTTATGGTGCTGGCCATGCACGCCGGGTTCGCCTTCCTGGAAGTGGGTACCGTGCGCCATAAGAACCAGGTTAACGCGCTGTCGAAGATTCTCAGTGATTTTGCTGTATCAACCCTGGCGTACTTCTTCGTTGGCTACTGGATTTCCTATGGCGTGAGTTTCCTGCAGCCTGCGGCGGTGCTCAGTCATGAGCATGGTTACAGTCTGGTGAAGTTCTTTTTCCTGCTGACTTTTGCTGCGGCGATTCCGGCAATCATTTCCGGCGGTATCGCCGAGCGGGCCCGCTTTGCTCCGCAGATGTGCGCTACGGCGCTGATTGTCGCTTTTGTCTATCCCTTCTTCGAAGGCATCGTCTGGAATGGCAACCTGGGCTTGCAGGCCTGGTTGCAGGCGCAGTTTGGCGCCAGCTTCCATGACTTTGCCGGCTCCGTGGTGGTGCATGCCATGGGCGGTTGGCTGGCCTTGACGGCCGTGCTGTTGCTCGGCCCGCGCAACGGGCGTTACCGCGATGGCAAGCTGGTGGCGTTCGCCCCTTCGAACATTCCCTTTCTGGCGCTGGGCTCGTGGATTCTGATCGTCGGCTGGTTCGGCTTCAATGTCATGAGTGCCCAGACCCTGCAAGGGGTCAGCGGCCTGGTCGCGGTCAACTCGTTGATGGCTATGGTCGGTGGCACGGTGGCGGCTTTGCTGGTCGGGCGCAATGACCCGGGTTTTCTGCACAACGGTCCGTTGGCTGGATTGGTCGCAGTGTGCGCTGGCTCAGACCTGATGCACCCGGTTGGGGCGTTGGTTACTGGAGCGATTGCCGGGGCGTTGTTTGTGTGGTGTTTTATTGCGGCGCAGAACACCTGGAAAATCGACGATGTGCTGGGCGTCTGGCCGCTGCACGGTTTGTGCGGTGTGTGGGGTGGCATCGCCTGTGGGATTTTCGGTCAGACAGCGCTCGGTGGCCTGGGTGGCGTGAGCCTGATCAGCCAGTTGATCGGTAGCCTGGCCGGGGTGCTGGTGGCGCTGGCGGGCGGCGTTGCTGTGTATGGCGTGATCAAAATGTTGCTCGGTCTGCGTTTGAGCCAGGAGCAGGAGTATTACGGCGCCGACCTGTCGATCCACAAGATCGGCGCCACCAGCCAGGATTGATTAGCGCCCGGCGACCAGCCGCGCCTCACAGGCTGCCAGGGCGGGTAGCGGGCCGCTGAGCAGCACTGCGTCGCCGGCATGCAGGCAAGTGTCGGCGCTCATTGCCAGCTCTTCGCCATTGCGTTGTACGGCCTGCAGCTCGACACCGAACTGTTCCAGATCCAGTTCGGTCAGAGGGCGCCCGCAGGCGTAGGCCTCGGCGCCAAGGTTGACTGCATGCATCATCGCTTTGGGCAGGCCTTCGCTGTCGACCGGGCTGGTCTGGGCGCCCTGATAGAACGCCTGGAGCATGCGGTAGCGGGTCTGGCGCACTTCGTCGATGCGTGCCTGTACGTGGTCCATTGGCAGGCCAAGCATGACCAGTGCATGGGAAGCGAGCATCAGGCTCGATTCGAGCAGCTCAGGTACAACAGCGGTGGCACCTGCCGTACGCAGCTCTTCACGCTGGCTGTCATCACGGGTACGCACCAGGATCTGCACCTGGGCGTGACGTTCACGAGCCGCTTTGAGCACGCTCATGGCGATGTCGGTTTTATCCACCGCAATCACCAGCAGGCGTGCACGCTCAAGGCCGATGGCGCTGAGCAATTCGCCGCGCCGTGAGTCGCCGTAGTGCACGCTGCTTTCGCCAGCCGCAGCTTCCTGAACCCTTACCGGGTCGTCATCCAGGGCTATGAAGGGGATGTTCTCACGGCGCAGGAAGCGCCCGATCGATTGTCCAACCCGGCCATAGCCGCAGATCAGCACATGGCCGCTCATCGAGGCGCTTTGCGCCTCGATTGCCTCCAGCTGGACTTCCTCGTTGGGCTTGCGGTGCAGGTGGGCGGCAATGCTGGGGGCGGCACGCAGTAGCAACGGTGTGACCAGCATTGAACAGAAGGTAGCGGCCAGCAACAGATTGCCAAGGGCTTCAGGCAGCAAACGGGTTTGCTGCATCTGTGCCATCAGGGCGAAACAGAACTCGCCACCCTGAGCCAGGGCCAGGCCACTGCGCCAGGCCGTTTCGGCATCGCTGCCACGTACCCGGACCAGTGCTGCGACCACGCAGCCTTTGATCAGCAGCAGGCCCAGGGTCAGGGCAAGAATTTCCAAGCCATGTGTGGCAAGCAGCTGCAGGTCGATGAGCATGCCGATGCTGACAAAAAACAGCCCCAGAAGAATATCGCGGAACGGGCGGATGTCCGCTTCGATCTGATGGCGATAGTTACTCTCACCCAGCAGCATGCCGGCCAGGAATGCGCCCAGCGCCGGCGACAGGCCAAGCAGGTGGGTCAGCCAGGCAGTGAGTAACACAATCACCAGTGCCAGCAGTACAAACAACTCCGCCGAGTGCGAACTGGCCACTTCATGGAACAGGCGCGGTAGTAACCAACGGCTGGCCAGCAGCAAGCCAACAAATAGAAGGACGGTTTTACCCAAGGTCAATGGCAAGGCCCAGTACCAGGCTTGGCCACCTTCGCCGGCGAACACCGGGACCAGGGTCAACAGCAGCACGGCCACCACATCCTGGAACAGCAGTACGCCAATGGCGTTTTGCCCGTGACTGCTGAAAATCTCCCCGAGGCTGGTCAGTTCCTTGCTGACGATTGCCGTGGATGACAGCGCCAGCCCGGCACCCAGCAGCAGCGCTGCATTGGCTGGCATGTCGAGCAGTGCCAGAAGGCCCGCGAGGAGAATCGCCGAGCAGACCACCTGCAGGCTACCCAGGCCAAACACTACCTTGCGCAAGGCGAGCATCTTCGAAAGGGAAAATTCAAGGCCCAGTGAGAACAGCAGGAATACCACGCCCATTTCTGCAAGGTCTGGCAACTCTTCGCTTTCGTTGACCCAGTTCAGGGCCGTGGGGCCGACAAACAGGCCAACACACAAATAGCCCAGGACAGGTGGCAGCTTCAGGCGCCTGAAGAAGGCAATGACGACCAGCGATGAGGCCAGAATGATTAACAGGTTGGCAAACACAACACACTCCATGTAGGAAAGCAGCAAAAAACCATTAAGCATGAACCATAGCTGCTGGTCGGACGCTGATCAGGATCAGTCGTCCGTCACTGAGCAGGCACCGGAGCCCCGCGCTCGACGGTCCCCGACTGCAGACCTAGAATAATGATCCCTTCCTTCTTTTGCCGGTACCTGTAAATGCCTCCTGAATGCCAATTGTTCGGCACCCTGGGTTGCCACCTGTGTGAAGTGGCCGAAGCCTTGTTGATGCCTTTTGTCGAGCATGGCCTGCTGGTTGAACTGGTGGATATTGCCGATGACGAATCGCAGCTGGCCCGTTATGCATTATTGATTCCGGTGCTGCGTCGATGCGATACAGGCGCCGAGTTGAACTGGCCATTCGATGCCGAGCAAGTGGTGGCTTTCCTGCGTTGAAATAAGCGCTTCGGCGGAGAGACTTCCTGCCGTGCATGGCAGGGCGGGGGTGTGGACAATCCTTGGGTGTTTTTACTCATACCAAGGAGCGGACCATGTACCTGAGCGAACACTTCACGCTGGCCGAAATGACGGTGTCGGAGACCGCCGCGCGTCTGGGTATCGACAACACCCCGGATGCCAAAACGCTCGTCAACCTTCGCCGGCTGTGCGCTTTTCTGGAACAGATACGCCAGTTGGTCGATAAACCGGTGTTGGTCAGCAGTGGTTATCGCTGCATTCAATTGAACGAGGTCATTGGGGGGGCGCTTCAGAGCGCTCATACCGACGGTCTGGCGGCAGACATCAATGTGCCCGGGCTGACACCTGGGGCGTTGGCGCGCGGTGTGGCAGACAGCCCGTTGATGTTCGATCAACTGATTCTCGAGTTCGACCAGTGGGTGCATGTGGGGCTTTCCCTGGCACCTGAACGCCGGCAATTGCTGACCATTCGCAAGGGTACTGGCTACCTTCCCGGGTTGGTCTGAACGCTGTCTGATTGACGCGTCCGACAACTCTGAATATGCTGTATATAAATACAGTATTGGGGTGGCGTTTGCCTCGAGGATCCAAACCATGGTCAATGTCGAACAACTGAAATACACCGTCAATCGTATGCCCACCGCCATGGTGAGCGAGGCGGTGCTCGAGTTGCGCCTCGATGGTCTGGTGCTGGAAGGCAAGACGCCTTTCAACAAACTGCACTTCAACACCTGTTTTGCTGAGATCGAAGCATTGTTCCAGCGTGCCGGCTATCACCGTCCACTGGATGTGGTTGGTTACCAGGGCTTGTTGTATGCCCTCTATGACCCTGGTCGCTGGGAGGCGGTTGACGTGTTGCGCTGGCTCAAGGAGTTCACCGAGGCTGCCGCAACCCGGACTGGCTGAGGCGCCAGGCTTGCGGGATAATGCGCGGTCTATCAGTCACGAGCGTTCCCATGGCCACTGCCCCTTTCGACCCGGCCCAGCATCAAGCCAGTACGGTCTGCCTGCCACCTGGCAACTGGGCGACCGTGCTCGATTGTCTGAGCGAGCATTTCAAGGCTATCGGGCGTGAGCAGTGGCTTGATCGGATCGTCCGCGGCCGGGTACTGGATGCCCAGGGTGAACCGATCAGTGCGGCGCTGGCTTACAAGCAGGGACTGCGCATCCACTATTTTCGCGAAGTCCCCAACGAGAAACCGATCCCGTTCGAAGAGCAGATCCTGCATGTCGACGAGCATCTGGTGGTGGCCGACAAACCGCATTTCTTACCGGTCACGCCTACGGGCGAGTATGTCGAACATACCTTGTTGCGGCGGCTGATTCGCCGTCTGGACAATCCGAACCTGGTGCCTTTGCACCGTATTGATCGGCATACCGCCGGGCTGGTGATGTTTTCCGCCAATCCCCAGAGCCGATCAGCCTATCAATCGCTGTTCCCCAACCGTCAGATCGACAAGCGCTACCAGGCGATTGCCCAGGACTTGCCGCAGCTTGAGTTTCCGTTGATGCACAAGAGTCGCATGGTCAGTGGCGAGCCGTTCTTCCGTATGCAGGAGGTCGAAGGGCAGAGCAATAGCGAAACCCTGGCTGAGGTGCTGGAGAAGCACGGCGAACTCTGGCGTTATGGCCTGTCGCCGATCACTGGCAAGACGCACCAGTTGCGTGTGCACATGACAGCGTTGGGCGCGAGTATCTGCAACGATCCTTTTTATCCACAGGTGCTGCAGGAACAGGATGACTACAGCAAGCCGCTGAAGTTATTGGCGCAGAGCTTGCGCTTCAAGGATCCACTGAGCGGTGAAGAGCGGTTTTTCGAAAGCCGGCTGACGCTCGATTGGTAGCTTTAGGTGGGAGCAACTGTCTTAACCCGTTGCTTTGGTTCCCCTTGCTGACAGGCGCCCATCAGCCACTGTGCCATCCCTCGGTG
>JBOICD010000173.1:0-7142 GCA_050739855.1 Pseudomonas sp. | reverse complement strand
TCCCTCGTCTATGCAACGGCGGCTGAGCGAATTCTCGCTGCCGTGGGTGAGCCCGAACTGCTGGATACCCGGCATGATCAACGCCTGTCGCGCCTGTTCGGCAACAAGGTGATCAAGATTTACCCGGCCTTCAAGGACTTCTACGGGCTGGAGGATCCGATCGAGCAGGTCGTTTCATACTTCCGCCATGCTGCGCAGGGCCTGGAGGAGAAAAAGCAGATCCTGTATTTGCTGGGGCCTGTGGGCGGCGGCAAATCGTCGATCGCCGAGCGTCTCAAACAGCTGATGGAGCAGGTGCCCTTTTATGCGTTGAAAGGCTCGCCCGTCAATGAGTCACCGCTCAGCCTGTTCAACAATGCCGAAGACGCTCCGGTGCTCGAATCCCAGTACGGCATTGCGCCGCGCTACCTGCAGCGGGTGATGTCGCCATGGGCTGTCAAACGGCTTGAAGAATACGGGGGTGACATCCGCCAGTTCCGCGTGGTCAAGCGTTTCCCCTCCGTCCTGAAGCAATGCGCGATTGCCAAGACCGAGCCCGGCGACGAGAACAACCAGGACATTTCTTCGTTGGTGGGCAAGATCGACATCCGCAAGCTGGAAACCTACGCCCAGGATGACCCGGACGCCTACAGCTATTCCGGCGGGCTGTGCCTGGCCAACCAGGGCCTGCTCGAATTCGTCGAGATGTTCAAGGCCCCCATCAAGGTGCTGCACCCGCTGCTTACCGCCACCCAGGAGGGCAACTTCAAGGGCACCGAGGGCCTTGGTGCCATCCCGTTCGATGGCATTGTGATGGCGCACTCCAATGAAAGCGAGTGGAGGGCTTTCAAAAACAACAAGAACAACGAGGCCCTTCTGGACCGGATCTACATCGTCAAGGTGCCGTACTGCCTGCGCGTGTCGGAAGAAGTCAAGATCTATGAAAAGCTGATCCGCAACTCGTCCCTGATCAACGCGATCTGCGCCCCCGGCACACTGAAAATGATGGCGCAGTTTGCGGTGCTGACGCGACTGAAAGAGCCGGAAAACTCCAGCTTGTTCAGCAAGCTGCAGGTGTATGACGGGGAGAACCTCAAGGACACCGACCCCAAAGCCAAGAGCTACCAGGAATACCGTGATTACGCGGGTGTGGATGAGGGTATGAGCGGCATCTCGACGCGTTTTGCCTTCAAGATCCTTTCCAAGGTGTTCAACTTCGATTCCACCGAAATCGCAGCCAACCCGGTGCACCTGATGTACGTGCTGGAGCAGCAGATCGAGCGCGAGCAGTTTCCGCCCGAAACCGAGCAGCAGTACCTGGCCTTCATCAAGGAAACCCTGGCGGTGCGTTATGCCGAGTTCATCGGCAAGGAAATCCAGACGGCCTATCTGGAGTCGTATTCGGAATATGGCCAGAACATTTTCGATCGCTACGTCACCTACGCCGACTTCTGGATTCAGGACCAGGAATACCGCGATACCGATACCGGTGAAATCTTCGACCGTTCTGCGCTCAACGCCGAGCTTGAGAAAATTGAGAAACCGGCCGGCATCAGCAACCCGAAGGACTTTCGCAACGAAATCGTCAACTTCGTGCTGCGCGCGCGGGCCAACAATGCGGGCAAAAACCCGACCTGGACAAGCTACGAGAAGCTGCGCAGTGTGATTGAGAAGAAGATGTTCTCGAACACCGAAGACCTGCTGCCCGTGATCTCGTTCAATGCCAAGGCCAGTGCGGACGAGCAGCAAAAACATGAGGACTTTGTCAACCGGATGGTCGCCAAGGGGTACACCACCCGCCAGGTCCGGTTGTTGTGTGACTGGTACCTGCGCGTTCGCAAGAGCTCCTGAAGTTCGCGGCCTGTCGTACGGGCGCGCCATATTGCATCAGACCGGAGATCACTGTGCTCCAGCAAGTCATCGATCGGCGGTTGTCGGGGAAGAACAAATCTATCGGCAACCGCGAACGCTTCCTGCGCCGCTTCCGCGGGCAGATCCGGGAAGCCGTTCGCCGCGCCGTGGCGGGCCGCAGCATTCACGATATCGAGCAGGGCGAGGACATCACGCTGCCGCGACGCGATGTGTCCGAGCCTGTGTTCGGGCATGGTTCCGGCGGCATACGCGAGACCGTCCACCCCGGCAACCGTGACTATGTGCGTGGTGACCGGATCGAGCGGCCATCGGGCGGGGGCTCTGGTGGGGCAGGTCCGGGTGCCAGCCAGGACGCCATCGGCGAAGACGACTTCGTGTTTCGCATCACGCGCGAAGAGTTCATGCAGTACTTTTTCGATGACCTCGCGCTGCCTCATCTGGTCCGGACCCAGCTTCTGCCCGATGCACCGGAATGGAAGTCCCGGCGTGCCGGCTTCATTTCCGAGGGGACGCCGACCAACCTGCATGTCGTGCGTTCGATGCGGGTCGCGCTGAGCCGGCGCATCGCCCTGGGCGGGGATGCCCTGCGGCAGTTGCACGAGCTTGAAGAGCAGCTGGAATTGGCCATGCATCAGACACCTCCCATGCCGGGTGAGATTCATGCATTGCAGGTGCAAATCGATGCGCTGCGCCGCCGGCTGGGAAAGATTCCATTTTTTGATCCGTTTGACCTGCGTTACCGTAACCGGGTGAGGGTGCCTTTGCCCACCGCGAAGGCGGCGATGTTCTGCCTGATGGATGTGTCGGGTTCGATGGATGAGGCGCGCAAGGACATTGCCAAGCGCTTTTTCATTTTGCTGTACCTGTTCCTGAAGCGGCATTACGAGAGGACAGACGTCATCTTCATCCGCCACCATACCCAGGCGACCGAAGTTTCCGAGGAGGAGTTTTTCCAGTCGACTGAAACCGGTGGCACGGTAGTGTCCAGCGCCTTGACGCTGATGCACCAGATCATCCAGGCGCGCTATCCGCCCGGTGAATGGAATATCTACGGGGCGCAGGCTTCAGACGGTGACAACTGGCACCAGGACTCCGCCAGATGCCGCGAGCTTCTGACGGGCAAGCTGCTTCCGGTTTCACGTTACTTTGCTTATGTGCAAGTGGGGGAGGAAGACCAGAACCTGTGGGAGGAATACACCCAGGTGCAGGATGCCAGCCAGAACTTTGCCATGCGCAAGATCAGCGATGCTGCGGAGATTTACCCGGTGTTCAGGGAGTTGTTCAAGAAAGAAGGTGCCAGCACATGAGCAGAACAAAACCGCTCGTGCGCTCCGGGGCGCCGCTGTCGGATCTACCGGAGACCGGGCGTCCGCGTGCGCGCTTGCCCAGCCCATCCGACTGGTCATTCGAATTGATCGAGACTTACCACGCCGAGATCGCGCGAACGGCCCGTAGCTTCGGGCTGGATACCTATCCGGTACAGCTCGAAGTCATCACGGCCGAGCAGATGATCGATGCCTATGCGGCGGTGGGCATGCCGGTGAGCTACCGGCACTGGTCGTTTGGAAAGCAGTTTATTGCGACCGAAAAAAGTTACCGCCGAGGCCAGATGGGACTGGCCTACGAAATCGTGATCAATTCCAATCCCTGCATCGCCTACCTGATGGAAGAAAACACGATGCCGATGCAGGCGCTGGTGATGGCTCACGCCTGCTATGGTCACAACTCCTTCTTCAAAGGCAACTACCTGTTCCGCATGTGGACGGACGCCAGCTCGATCATTGACTACCTGGTGTATGCCCGCAGCTACATTGCCGAATGCGAGGAGCGTCATGGCTGGGAAGCGGTTGAGCAACTGCTGGACTCCTGCCATGCGCTGATGAGCCACGGCGTGGACCGTTACCGGCGCTCTCAGAAACTCTCGCTGGCAGAGGAGGAGGTGCGGCGCAAGGACCGTGAGGCCTATTTGCAGCAGCAGCTCAATGACCTGTGGCGCACCGTGCCCAAGTCGGCTGACAAGCAGGTCGAAAAAACCAGCCGGCGCTTTCCGGCAGAGCCTGAGGAAAACATTCTTTATTTCATCGAGAAGAACGCGCCCCTGCTGGAGCCCTGGCAGCGCGAGGTGGTGCGCATCGTGCGCAAGATCGCGCAGTATTTCTATCCGCAGCGGCAAACACAGATCATGAATGAAGGATGGGCCACCTTCTGGCACTACACCCTCCTCAATTCCATGTACGACGAAGGCTTGTTGACCGATGGCTTCATGATCGAGTGCCTGCGGTCGCACACCAACGTCATTTACCAGCCGCCGGTGACGCACCCGGCCTACAGCGGGATCAACCCGTATGCGCTGGGCTTTGCCATGTTCAGCGATCTCAAGCGCATCTGTGTGGCCCCCACGGATGAAGACCGGCAGTGGTTCCCTGACATTGCCGGCGCCGACTGGCTCAAGACAATTGACCACGCGATGCGGCACTTCCGGGACGAAAGCTTCATCGGGCAGTACCTCTCGCCCCATCTGATGCGTGAGTTTCGGCTTTTCTCTATCGTGGACGATGCCACCGAGAAAGACCTGGAGGTTTCGGCGATCCATGACGAGGCGGGCTACCGGCGGGTGAGAGAAGCGCTGTCGCGACAGCACGATCTGAACCAGCGCGAACCCAACATACAGGTCTGGAATGTGGATGTACGTGGCGACCGTTCCCTGACCTTGCGCCATACACGCCACAATGATCGCCCGCTCGTCGACGAGGTCCAGGAAGTGATGAAGCACGTCGCACGCCTGTGGGGCTTTCGGGTGTTGCTTGAGAGCGTGGACAAGCACGGGAAAGTGCTGCAGAACTGGGAAGCGCTGCCGCACGTCTGAAAATTTTGGCCGGAAGATCGATCCGGCAGGGCTTTCTCAGAGCCAGCTCTAAGCTGCCGCTTCCAGTCCATTCCTGAAATGTTCGCGCATGCGCTGCACTGTGCCCTCGGCATCGCGCGCGGTCAGCGCCTGCATGATGGCCCGGTGCTCCAGCAGCGACTCTTCAATGCGTCCGGTTTTGAGCAGGGAGTTATGGCGATTGAGTTTCATCACCTTGCGCAGGTCGGCGACCATCTGATCGCGCCAGCGGTTGTTGGCAATTTCGAGCAGGCGCATGTGAAACGCTTCGTTGATCTGAAAAAAGCGTTCCCGGTTGGCCACTGCCTTTTCCAGTTCCTGGTGCAGGCCTTGCAGTTCCTTGAGCTGGGCCTCTGTTGCGGTGGCCGCCACGACGCCGGCGGCATCGCTTTCCAGCAGGGCCAGCAGGTGGTAGACGTCCGCGAGATCGCGCTCGGACACCTCGGTAACGTAAGCGCCGCGCCGCACTTTCATCGTGACCAGCCCTTCGGTGGCCAGTACCTTCAGGGCTTCGCGCAGGGGAGTGCGGCTGATGCCGTATTCCTCCGCCAGCTTGAGCTCGTCAATCCAGCTCCCCGGGGCCAGTTCGCGGTTGAAAATACGCTGACGCAAGAGCTCGGCGACTTCCTCATAGAGCGCTCGGGGGGTCAGGGACGTTGCGGCCATAGGGTTGACTGGTTTTGGGTGGATGACTCGACTTGCCGGACGGGCATGATCGGTCAGGTTTGCGGACACTGGTTAGCTTGGTATCTTACGCTAACTGAATTTTGCATCAATAATTATAAATAATGTAAACTCACTGAATTGTTAAAACGCAAGGTAACAAGGTAAAGTGGTTCGATCCTCTTGCCGCACAACGTCATGAGTTCCAATAAACCGTTCTCCCCTTCCGATTTCAATCCCGCCACACTGGAGGCGTGGGCGAAATCAGCCGCCAAATCAGCCCCGGGCGGCGACGTGAACGCCCTGAACTGGCAAACACCTGATGGCATCAGCGTCAAGCCCCTCTATACCGCAGAGGACATCGCGGACCTGCCCTACACCAACACCTTGCCGGGTTTTGAGCCCTTCATCCGTGGTCCGCAGGCCACCATGTATGCCGTGCGTCCCTGGACGATCCGCCAATACGCAGGGTTTTCGACGGCCGAAGAGTCCAATGCGTTTTACCGCAAGGCACTGGCCGCCGGTGGGCAGGGGGTATCGGTCGCCTTTGACCTGGCGACGCACCGCGGCTATGACAGCGACCATCCGCGCGTGACCGGCGATGTCGGCAAGGCCGGCGTGGCGATCGACAGCGTCGAGGACATGAAAATCCTGTTTGACCAGATCCCGCTGGACAAGGTCAGTGTCTCGATGACGATGAACGGCGCGGTGTTGCCGGTGCTCGCGGGCTATGTGGTGGCGGCCGAAGAGCAGGGCGTCTCGCAGGACAAATTGAGCGGAACCATCCAGAACGACATCCTCAAGGAGTTCATGGTCCGCAATACCTATATCTACCCGCCCCAGCCCAGCATCCGCATCATCGGCGACATCATCGAGTACACGGCACAGAACATGCCGAAGTTCAATTCGATTTCGATCTCGGGCTACCACATGCAGGAAGCCGGTGCCAACCAGGCGCTGGAGCTGGCCTTCACGCTGGCCGACGGCAAGGAGTATGTGAAGACCGCGCTGGGCAAGGGCCTGGACGTGGACGACTTCGCCGGGCGCCTGAGCTTCTTCTGGGCCATCGGCATGAACTTCTACCTGGAGGTCGCCAAGATGCGCGCCGCGCGCCTGCTGTGGTGCCGAATCATGAAAGGCTTCAATGCCAAAAGTCCCAAATCACTGATGTTGCGCACGCACTGCCAGACCTCCGGCTGGAGCCTGACCGAGCAGGACCCCTACAACAACGTGGTGCGCACCACCATTGAGGCCATGGCCGCCGTGTTCGGCGGCACGCAGAGCCTGCATACCAATTCGTTTGACGAGGCAATAGCACTGCCCACCGAGTTTTCGTCCCGCATTGCCCGCAACACCCAGCTCATCATCCAGGAAGAAACCCACATTCCGCACGTGATCGACCCCTGGGCCGGCAGCTACATGATGGAAAAACTCACCCAGGACATGGCCGATGCCGCCTGGGCCATCATTGAGGAAGTCGAAGCCATGGGCGGCATGACCAAGGCGGTGGACAGTGGCTGGGCCAAGCTCAAGATTGAAGCGGCAGCGGCTGAAAAGCAGGCGCGCATCGACAGCGGCAAGGACGTGATCGTCGGCGTCAACAAGTACAAGCTGAAAACCGAAGACGCCATTGACGCGCGCGACATTGACAACGTGGCCGTACGCGACGGCCAGATAGAACGCCTGAAGGCCATCCGCGCCAGTCGCGACGGCGCTGCCGTGCAGGCCGCGCTGGATGCCTTGA
>JBOICD010000172.1:0-7155 GCA_050739855.1 Pseudomonas sp. | reverse complement strand
CAGACGCTTGCCTTTAAGGCCGTCCGGCACTTCGCCGTTGATGATGCGCTGGGCCAGGCCTTCGGCGATGGCGGTTTTACCGACGCCAGGCTCACCGATCAGCACCGGGTTGTTCTTGGTCCGGCGTTGCAGCACCTGAATGGTACGGCGGATTTCGTCGTCACGGCCGATCACCGGATCGAGCTTGCCGTCTTCGGCACGCTTGGTCAGGTCGACGGTGTACTTGTCCAGAGCCTGACGCGACTCCTCGGCGTTGGGGTCGTTGACCGCCTCACCGCCACGCAGGTTGCTGATGGCGTTTTCCAGGGCTTTCTTGGTCACGCCCTGGCTCAGCAGCAACTTGCCGAGCTTGCTGTTCTCGTCCATGGCGGCGAGCAGCACCAGTTCGCTGGAAATGAACTGATCGCCCTTCTGCTGGGCCAGACGGTCGGCCTGGTTGAGCAGACGCGCCAGGTCCTGCGACATGTTCACGTCACCGGTCGGATTCTGGATTTTCGGCAGTTGGTCGAGCTCTTTGCTCAATGCCTTGCGCAGGCTGTTGACGTCAAAGCCAACCTGCATCAGCAGCGGCTTGATCGAGCCACCTTGCTGATCGATCAACGCTTGCAACAGGTGCGCAGGCTCGATGGCGGGATGGTCCATACCAACGGCCAGGGATTGGGAATCGGATAACGCCAGCTGTAACTTGCTGGTCAAACGGTCTATTCGCATAAGTTACCTTCCTTTTATGGGCAGGCCGGAGCGATGGACACACCTGATGAAGATAAACCTGCCTGAGATACCCCATTAGATGAGGGTGATTCTGGCGGATTCAAGCTTAGCGGGGTTGATTCAGGTCAGCGCGGGGCCAGCCAGATCAATGAGGCGAAGCGTCCACCTTGCGGAGTACGCCGATAAGAATAGAAGCGTGGATCGCTGACGGTGCACAAACCGCCGCCATACACCGCATTTACGCCACGAGCGGCCAGACGCAGACGCGCCAGCGTATAGATGTCGGCCATCAGTTTATCCGGGCGCACACCGGGCACGAAGGCCTGGGCAGTTTCCGGATGAACGGTCGTGAAGGCATCGCGCACTTCCAGACCGACTTCGAAGGCTTGCGAACCGATGGCCGGGCCCAGCCACACCAGCACCTCTTCAGGTGGCAGGTTCAGGCGGTCCAGGGTGGCCTCGACTACCCCGTTGGCCAGCCCGCGCCAACCAGCATGGGCAGCCGCGACACGGGTGCCGGCACGGTCGCAGAACAGCAAAGGCAGGCAATCGGCGGTCATCACCGTGCAGGCAATGCCTGGGGTGGCGGTCCAGCTGGCGTCGGCTTCGGCGATTACGCCAGGATCGGCATCTGCCACCACTACACCATGCACCTGCTTGAGCCAGGCGGGCTGGATGCCGAACTCGGCGGTCAGGCGACGACGGTTCTCGGCCACCGCATCAGGCGCATCGCCGACATGGTCACCGAGATTGAAGCTTTCATAAGGCGGCAGGCTGACCCCGCCAGCCCGAGTAGTGACGCACGCGCGAACCGCAGCTGGCGCAGGCCAGTCCGGGATCAGCAGGGCGTGCGTCAGCTCACTCATCCGACGAACGCCTCGCGGTCCTGCTTGAGCAACGACAGCAACCAGACGAAATCATCCGGAAGCGCCGATTCCCAGCCCATACGCTCGCCGGTCACCGGGTGATCCAGCTCCAGGAAACGCGCATGCAGGGCCTGGCGCGGGAAGGTCTTGAGGGCTTCAACCATGGTCTGGCTGGCGGCTGGCGGAATGCGGAAGCGACCGCCATAGACCGGATCGCCGACCAACGGGAAGTTCACATGAGCCATGTGCACGCGAATCTGGTGGGTACGCCCGGTTTCCAGCTTGACCCGTACATGGGTATGCGAACGGAAGCGCTCCAGCACACGGTAATGGCTGACGGCCGGCTTGCCGCCTTCAGTCACGGCCATGCGCTGGCGTTGCCCGCCATGGCGGCCGATCGGGGCATTGATCTTGCCGCCGGCGGTGACCACACCGATCACGATGCACTCATAGATGCGGCTGACACTACGACTTTGCAACTGGGCAACCAGTTGGGTCTGCGCCTGGATGGTCTTGGCCACCACCATCAGACCGGTGGTGTCCTTGTCCAGGCGGTGGACGATGCCGGCGCGCGGTACGTTGATGATGTCCGGCACGTGGTGCAGCAACGCGTTGAGCAGGGTGCCATCGGCGTGGCCCGCAGCCGGGTGGACCACCAGCCCGGCGGGCTTGTTGATCACCAGGATGTGGTCGTCTTCATAGACGATATCCAGTTCGATGTCCTGGGCCACCCACTCGCCCTGGGCCTCCTGCTCGGCCTCAAGGGCCAGCAGCGAGCCGCCATGGACGATATCGCGCGGACGCAGGACGGCGCCATCGACCGTCAGGCGCCCCTCCTTGATCCAGGTGGAAAGGCGCGAGCGCGAGTGCTCAGCGAACAATTGGGCGGCGACTTGGTCGAGGCGTTGCCCGCCCAATTCGGACGGCACCTCTGCGCTAAGTTGAATGATCTCGGACATGCTCGAATCAGCGGGCGGCACAGCCTTTGGTTTCGACTGCACGCTTGTGGTTAAATACGACGTCTTTTGCCCCGCAAGTTTCATCGGGGTGCTCATCATAACAGGACGGCCACGCCCAAGACAGCGGCCGTCATAGGGACGCAAGCCGCCATGCAAGTGAAACACCTGCTGCTGATCGCCATCCTCGGACTGACCGCTGCTTGTTCTTCGAAGGAAGTCGTCGACGAAAACCTGAGCGAAGCCGAGCTGTACCAGCAGGCGCAGGCCGATCTGGACAACCACAGCTACACCAGCGCCACCAGCAAGCTCAAGGCCCTGGAATCGCGCTATCCGTTCGGTCGCTATGCCGATCAGGCCCAGCTCGAGCTGATCTACGCGAACTACAAGAACGCCGAACCAGAAGCCGCCAAGTCGGCCGCCGAGCGTTTCATTCGCTTGCACCCCCAGCACCCGAACGTCGACTACGCCTACTACCTCAAGGGCCTGACCTCTTTCGATCAGGACCGTGGCCTGCTGGCGCGCTTCCTGCCGCTGGACATGACCAAGCGTGACCCGGGTGCTGCCCGCGACTCGTACAACGAGTTCGCCCAGCTGACCAGCCGCTTCCCCAACAGCCGTTACTCGCCAGATGCCAAACAGCGCATGATCTACCTGCGCAACCTGCTGGCGTCCTACGAAATCCACGTCGCCGACTACTACCTGACCCGTCAGGCCTATGTCGCCGCCGCCAACCGTGGCCGCTACGTGGTCGAGAACTTCCAGGAAACCCCCTCGGTCGGCGACGGCCTGGCGGTGATGACCGAAGCCTACATGCGTCTGCACCTGGACGAACTGGCCGCCACCAGCCTGGAAACCCTCAAGCTCAACTACCCGGATCACCCGAGCCTGGTCGATGGCCAGTTCCAGCCCAAGCAGGATGAAGCCGACAACCGCTCCTGGCTGTCCAAGGCTACCCTGGGCCTGATCGAGACCGAAACGCCGTTGCCGCCGGGCGAAACCCGCGCCAACCAGGACGTGATCAAGCAGTATGAAGACGCCAAGGAAGCGATTCCGGCTGAACTGCTGCCAGAGAACAGCGACGCCGTCGAAGAAGAGCAACACGAAGCGGAAGGCAACAACGACGACCGCTCCTGGTTCAGCTACATGACCTTTGGCGTGTTCGACTGATCGATCATGCAACAGATAAAGGGAGGCCAAGGCCTCCCTTTTTTCATGCCCGAGCCCTAGACTAAAGGCTCTTCACTGATAAAGCTGGACACCATGGTTCGCCTACTTTTCTGGATCGCCCTGATCGCCGCCGCTTTCTGGCTGTGGCGCAAGTTCAAGGCCAGCAATGCTGCCAAGCCCGACAACAGCCTCGAAGACCCGTTGAAAATGGTGCGCTGCGCCCATTGCGGGGTGCACCTGCCCAATGACCGGGCCCTGCGCCTGGGCAGCCAGTGGTATTGCAGCCAGGCGCATCTGGAGCAAGGGCCCGGCGATCAGCGCTGAGTCAGCCGCTTTATCGCGGGGCAAGCCCGCTCCCACAGGTAGCTTACAAATCCCTGTGGGAGCGGGCTTGCCCCGCGATGATTCCTCTTACTACCCCACCAACCGCCCAGCCGGCGCATAAGGCCGAGGATCAATAATCGGTTCACGCCCCAGCAACAGGTCGGCAAACAACTGGCAGGACGCTGGCGCCAGCACCAGACCGTTGCGGTAATGCCCGCAGTTCAGCCACAACCCCTGCCAACCCGGCACCTCGCCAATGTAAGGTATGCCCTCGGGCGAACCCGGACGCAAACCCGCCCAATGGCCAACCGGCGTGGCGTCGGCCAACGCCGGGAGCAACTCGATGGCTGAAGCCTTGAGGCTTTCCAGGGCCTCGGCGGTCGGGGTCTTGTCGTACCCGGAATGCTCCAGGGTACTGCCCACCAGGATATGCCCATCCCGCCGCGGGATCGCATAACGCCCCTTGGCCAGTACCATGCTGGGCAGGAAATCTTCGGCGCACTTGAACAGAATCATCTGCCCTTTGACCGGCTCGACCGGCAGTTCCAGGCCCAGGGGACGCAACAGATCACCACTCCAGGCACCGGCAGTCAGCACCACACGCTCGCCAGCAATCATCCCGTCAGCCGTCTCGACCCCGGTGATACGCCCGTCCTGCTGGCTGAAGCCGGTGATTTCGCAGTGCTCGCGAATACTCACATTAGGCATCGCCTGCAGCGCCGCCTTGAGCGATTTGACCAGGCGCGGGTTACGCACGTTGGCCACGCCCGCCATGAAGATAGCGCGCTGGAATCCGGCGCCGAGTACCGGTACCGCATCATAGGCGGCAGAGATATCCACCGCACTCAATGGCCGCCCTTCCCGCTCGGCCCAGGCCAGGGCCTCGGCTTCGTCGTCCAGGTCCAGCCAGTACAGACCGGTGGTATGTACCTCGGGATCCACCCCGGTGCTGGCAAACAGACGCTCACCCAGCTGTGGATAAAAATCCTGCGACCAGTGCGCCAACGCTGTCACTGCGGGGCTGTAGCGCCAGGGATAAAGCGGCGAAACAATGCCGCCACCGGCCCAGGACGATTCCTGTCCCAGCTCACCGCGATCACACAGCACCACCTGTTCGACCTCGGCCGCCAGGTTGAACGCCGTCAGCAGGCCGATCACTCCGCCGCCGACTATCACTACTTGCTTGGTCATCTATCGATCCAGTTTCTGAAGTAAATCGCGAAAGGCTTCAGCCACCCCAGCAGCCACTGCCGGCATCCCCGATGCTTTCTGGATTGCCGCGCACACCCGTCTGGTCAAGCACATAGTCACCGCACGGATCAGCCATCATCAAGCCACCGGGAAGGCGTCGTGCCAACAGGGTGAAAGACTCCTTGTCGCGTACCGCTTGCAAGCGATAGTGAGCGGTCCCGCTCGCCAATGGCGTCACCAGCGTATCGTCATCGCTGTACTGACCCGCACGTGAGTAATGGCGCTCCAGTTGCTGCGCGCTGGTGAACAGCAAGCCGACGATCTCCGTGCGAGCAGCTTTTCTGACCTGGTCGCTGTACCCGGGGTAGGCAATGCTCGCCAGAATGCCGACCACGGCGACGACAATCAACAGTTCGATCAGGCTCAATCCTTTCTGCTGTTTCATTCTCCTGCTCCTTAGTAGACCTGTCGCCAGAGGATCCGCCGCCAGGGTTGCGACGCTGACCCGCCAGGCTGCGCAATCACGCTCTCCAGCACACTGCGGGCCGTGCCATTGCGCGCCACGGCAGTGATTCGATACAGCCCTACCTTAAGCTCTGGCGGCATCTGCCTGGCCTTGGTGCTCTCCCCCAGGGACTGAATGAGATAAAAGCCGCGATCGCCTGTCTGCCAAGCCAGACCGGAGCTTGCACCAACACCTGCATACACACCGCCCGTAGTAATCAATCCAGCTTCCGGGGGCGGCAGGCAAAACTCACAGCGTGGGCTTGCCAGTTCCAACGCCCTGGACTCTGCCTGCTGCAACAGTTGTTGCGCCTGTTCAAACGCCTGCAACGTGCTCGACAGGTTGCGCGCCATGCGCTTTTGCTGGATCGCACTGCCCAGCGCCGATAACCCAAGCAACCCCAGCAGCAACACCAGCGTCAGACTAAGCAGCAGAACCAGGCCACGTTGCCTCATGACCCGTCCAGTGGATTGCCCAGGGCAATGCTCGTTCGATAAGTCTGTGGCCTGACGCGTTGCTGTGGGTCGATCAGGGTCAAGGCGAGGTGCACAGCGGAAATACCCGAGGAACCGCCCCTGATCAGTTCAAGCTGCAACTCACCGACCCCGTCCACCAGTGCGCCATCACTTGCCCCGCTACGCAGGCGCAGCTCATTGGCTACCAGTCGGTAATCCTGACGACGGATGGGCACGGCAAACTGCCCCACTTCAGGAGCCCGAATACCCGCATACACATTTGCCTGCGTTCGACAGTCGGTGACCAGGGTCCAGTCCGGCCGGCCACTGGTTTGCACGACCTCGGCACTGATCAGGCTCAGACGCTGCAGGTGCCCATCCGCGCCGCGAGTGATTTGCACAGGCTGCGCGAATGCATCGGCAGCCAAGGGGTCGTGGAAGACAATGGCATCGTGACGCAGACAACCGAACATTCCTGCCATGCGAATACTTTGGGCCAGGCGCTGCAGGGCCTGACGCGCATCCTCCTGCATCCGCGCCGCCGCCTCTTGTGCCTGCCAGGACTGGCTCGCGGCAATAAACAGGCGACTTGCACCGAGCAACAACAGCAAGCCCAGGCTCAGGGCCAGCATCGCTTCCAGCAGGCTGAAACCCGCTTGCCTGGTCACTGCCCAGATTCCTGATTGCGTAACGTCTCGCCAGCACGGGCCTGCTCGAGCACACCATGGGTCAGATAGGCCGCCTGGGTACTACGCAATGCGTTTTCAGTGGCCTGCAAGGCCCGCACCTGCAAACCGGCGGCGGCAAACAGGCCAAAACCCAACACAGCCATTGCCACCAGCACTTCAATCAACGTCATGCCTTGTTGCCGCCAGCCATCCATGGCCAACCTCCCGAGACTTTTCCACAGCCCTTTGCCAACCCGGCCGACTGGACGCCAGCGGTACGAGCTTCGAACCTATAGCGAAGCACTTCCA
>JBOICD010000171.1:0-7298 GCA_050739855.1 Pseudomonas sp. | reverse complement strand
CGGGGGCGCAGTACTCAATCGCGATCTGGAAGTGCTGGTGTACACCTGGTCGGCGCGCCTGCGCAGCTTCGACCACCAGCTCGATGAGCTGGAGGGCGAATACCGCTGAGGAAGTCGCGGCGAGTCAATCGCCGCGAATGTACTGTTCCAGTTGCGCAATCATGTTGGCCTGCTCGGCAATGGCCTCCTTGACCAGGTCACCGATCGACAGCAAGCCCAGCAGCTCGCCGTTCTCCACCACCGGCAGGTGCCGCAGGTGGCTGTTGGTCATCATGTTCATGCAGTAATCGATGTTCTGGTGCGGGTCCACCGTGATCACCGGCGCGCTCATGATCGCGCTGACCGGCGTGCCCACTGACGAGCGGCCCTTGAGCACCATCTTGCGCGCGTAGTCGCGCTCACTGACGATTCCTACCACCTGGCCCCCCTCGACCACCGGCAAGGCGCCGACGTTCTTCTCGGCCATCAGCCGCAGTGCATCGAGCACCATCTGCTCGGGGCCAATGGTATGAACCTGATGGTGCTGCTGCGCTTTGGTTTTCAGGAGCTGTGCCACGGTTTTCATAGAAGCCTCTGCGATGCTGGGAGTGGATGACGGCAGATACCTACAGAATCGTGTACAGATGGCCGCAGAGCAAGGGAGAAAGCGGCATCGAGTCGATTGAAAAACGTTATGGTACTTGTAACCCCGGTGGGAGCGGGCTTGCCCCGCGATTGCGGGCTGTCAACCACATCGGATCGCGGGGCACGCCCGCTCCTACCGTGTTATCTGTTGAGCTGGTCCATGGGGTGATCTTCTATGCCATCAAGCAGTGCATCAACCAGGCCCTTGGCCATTTCCACCGAATGCAGGGTCGACCAGAGAAAGTTCTTGCTGGCCGGATCGATGTTGTCGAAGGCTTTGTAGCCGGTGTCGTAGGCACAGCTCAGATATAAAGAGGCGTGCACCAGCGCGTCGTGGGCGGCGATGCCGGAACAGACGGCGAACAGCGGAGAGTGGCCGGCCTCGCAATTGCCGAAGACGGTGTGGGCGGTGGTGATTGATGGGTCTAGTGGTGGATCGGGAACGATTTTTTTCATGTCAACGCTCGCTAGTTGGAGCTGACACCAGCATCGTTACCACACGAATGGGTGGCAGCTGTACACGGGGTGGTAAACCGGGTGCGAGATTATCCCAGCAGGCCCGAAGGCCTCCCGCGTACAGCCGCCATAGACTGCACAAGAATAAATCGCAAACCCGGGTTACCACGCCCGATCACCGAGTTTTCGGTGACGGCTTGGAGACTAGAGGCACGAGTTCCTAGGGGCAATCAGGCGTCTATCGACAGACCGAGTAGGTTATTTCCTAGGACGCCGATTCAGCCAGCAATTTCTCATATTTCGAAACATCCCCTAACACCTGCCTTCGCGCAAATCGACTCCTACCACAGCTGTAGGAGCGCATTCATGCGCGAAGGGCTGCACAGCAGCCCCCTCTTCGAACCCAACAAAAAGGTTCTTCACGGATTTTCGGGGGTAGATGGGTCAGGGCTGGGCTGTGCACTGCAAATGTGTGCTTATCCCGTTACGGCACACCCCCTCGGTCAGACAATTAATCGATGTTGCAGGTGAGCTGCAGGATATGGTCGTGTTCATGAATGGTTCTGTTAGCGAGCACTTCAATCGCCGCCACCTGTTCGCTGGTCAGGTTGTATCCTTCATCCCCTCGCTGGGGCGCTGTCCACCCCATGATTGCCGCTAGCTGAGTATCGCATCCGTCAGGCAGAGCGATTTCATAAGCCAGTTGTTCGGTCTCTTTATCGAATGCTTCAATGATGTATTTCAAGGTTCCACCTCGCGTGCATCGTCCGCATCTTTCGTTTGCTCACCAGTATTTGGGTTGAACTCCCCAAGGTGCTTTCCCCGTTTGTTGTATTTTTCAACGGCGCCATGCTGGCTATCCCATTCGTAAATGATGCCGTCGCTGGTTTTCCATCTTTTGCGCAGGCCGCCCCCGCCTTTTATTGGCGTTTTACGCGGGGCAATCTTGGCATCAGGAAAAGCCGTGAGCCCTTTGGGGGGAGGATGATAGCTGTGGTCACTGCCAATAGGTCGTGCGAATACCAGATACAGCGAGCTAAGGCCGGTGTTTGCCGGGAACACCAATATACAGTCGTTGGTTTCAACGTCCTCGCCAGTTGGATAACCCTCAATCACCGAATCTGTGTTTTCCGGTATCGGATGAACAAGGATGATGGGATCGCCGCTGCGCTGCTCAGGGTGGAACATGGGCGGGATCGCCAGCGGTCCTCTGGGGGTCCATAAAATGGTGATGCCGTTCAGATCCGCTTCGAGCACCGTTTTGTTGGCATTCCATTTGACCTGCACCGTGCGAACGGAATCGTCGCCGGTCGGGCCGGTATGAATACCATAGACCTGCATCACACCTTCACTATCACGGCGGAACTGAAAGCGGACACGGGTAGGTGCACGGCTCATCTGACGCAGATCGTCATCATTGTAGAGCGTCCCATCGCCCATCTCGGAAGGGAGCATTCCAGCGATGAAGACCCCGGCAGGGTTGCCTCGCAGGGCCCATCTGAACCCCTGTTGCAGGATGCCGCTACCGGCTATGCGTCCCAGCACTGCGTCGAAGCCTGCCGCGAGTCCAATCGCTTCGATTGACGAGGGGACAAGCATGGGAGCAGCCAGCATGACTTTGCCAAAGTCTGAGGCGGGTACGGTGTCGGTACCCGGCTTGGTGCTGCACCAGTTTCCCGGTGCGCAGGATTTGGCAAATACGCGGTCGCTGCGGGGCTTTGTTGCTGGCCATTCATCTTTTGCAACGTAGGCCACCGGCTCTGGATCGCGGGGAGGATTAAACGCGGCCCAAGAGGCTCCACCGTTCGGAAGCTTCTGCCCCCATTGATCGTCGAAAGGCTTTTTCGGTTTTTCCTTGTTCATGTCAAGTCCTTGGGCCACTTCATATAGACGCCGAGAGCTTGTCTTTCAGTACGGATGTTGGTCAATTTTGCTCGGTAACTGAAAATTTCAGCGCCGTCGAAACTATGGGAGATGAAATTCGTAATTTCATCCGCAAAATCTTTCGTAATTTTGAGTTTCCGCGCTCAAGTTCGTACCGAACCGGCAATCCGTGGACAACCAAAAAAAAAGGCCCAGGTTTTCACCTGAGCCTTCTGGCAACGCAACCAACACTCAAAGCCCGTTAGGCAAGAACCGGGTAGCACCGCTGACATCATCGATCTTCTTGATACGGAAGGCCTTGATGCAGGTTTCGTTACGGGTGTTGCTGTCTGGGCAGTACTGTTTGACGAAGGCGCCAAAGTCCATGTCCTGACCGTTAACGCTGAGCACGCGCTTGAAGTACTCGCCCTGGATGCCCTGGGCCTGACGCGAGGTGGTCATTTCCTGATCAACCACCAGACGGCCGTGCAGGTCGACGGTGGGAAACTTGGCTTCTTCCTTGAAGCAACCGCTCAGCAGCAGGCCAGCCGCTGCCAGCATAATCATACGTAGCATGATGTTGTCTCTGCAGAGGGCGGCCCCGGCGCATGCGCCGGGGCTGGCCCGGGGATAGTTACTCGAACAGCTTGGTGGAGCGATTGACCTCGGCCTTGCCGGCATCTTCCAGCAAGGATTTGGTGCCCGAGGTCACGTTACGCGAAGCGTCGGCATTGGACTGGATCACGTCGGTGCGCGCGGCGCTGTCGCGCAGCTCGGCATCGATGTAGTCGTTGGCCCGTGCAACCTTGGCTTTTTTCGCTTGCAGTGCCAGGCGCCGTTCTTCCAGCTCCAGGGCGCGCAGCTCGTCCTCGAAGCCTTCTTCACGGGTCTGCACGCGCTTGTGCTCGGCTGCCTGCGCTTTCTGGCGTTCGGCGGCGGCTTGCGAAGCGGCACGTTGCGCGGCAGCACGTTGCTGGCGAGCCGCGGCTTCACGGGATTCAGCGCGCTGCTGGGCAGCCGCAGCCTGACGCAGGCGCTCGGTTTCCAGGGCGGCTTCTTTCTGTTTGGTTTGCTGTTCGATCTGGTAAAGCTGATCGAACTGGCCAGCCGTGGCGGTCACGGCAGACAGCGCGAGGGCGGTGCCCAGAACAATATGCTTCATGTCCGGCTGCCTCAGCTCTTTTTAGGTTCTGGGCAGGTAGCATTCGGCTGAATGCGGGTCTCGTTGCTCATGGTCATGACCATCAGCGAGATGCCACCGACTTCGAAGTTGCAAGGACGGCCAACCTGAGCGGAGGTGTAGATCTTGCCGCTTTCGGAGTAACCGATCAGCACGCCTGGAACCAGGGTGGTGTCGTTGACCATCGAGCCGGCCAGGGCGCCAGCGCCGCCACCGGCAACACCGCCGACAATAGCGGTGTCAGTGTTTTTGCCAGCACCCAGTGCTGCACCACCCAGTGCACCGAGAACACCGCCAACCATCATGGCGGCATTTTTGTTCTTCTCGTTGCTGACTTTGATCTTGGTCGGCGAGACGGTGAGGATTTTCACGGTCTTGGCTTCTTGCTGAGTGTTCACCTGGCTGGCGTCAAACACATCGGATTCATACTGCTCGCCAGTCGCCTGGCAGCCTACGAGAGAAGCGACAACGGTCAAGGCCAGACAGTGTTTCAGCATTTTCATTCCTAAATTCCCTGGAGGGTGTGGGTAACCTTGCGCCGCAATCCATTGATGGCGGGCATATTGCCATCATTCTAAACGGATTGTTTAAACGAGGTAAAGCCAACAGGACTTACAGGGAATTTAGATAGAGCGAAGGGTAATAAAGGAGGGCGTTCGCTTGGCTGGAGCAGCCGGGCGAATGGGGGGCATTAAAAATTGGAGTGGCGAAAACGCCAGGTCTTTGCAAGCAAAGGGAGAGAAAGATGGCGCACTCGGCGGGATTCGAACCCACGACCCCTGCCTTCGGAGGGCAGTACTCTATCCAGCTGAGCTACGAGTGCAACGCGGGCGCCATGATACCCATCTAGACTGTCGGCGTCCATCGCCAGAATGGCTGTGTTCGATTTTGCACACACACCGGTCTAATAAGTGACGTTGATCTGAAAAAGATCGCCGTATAGCGCTTTTTGTTCTTTTTTTCGAACACCCTATTGTCCTTTTTCCTCGTTGCTCCTAGGATTCGTTTGAGATTTCAAACGCTATCCTTTTTCTACAATCAATAATTCGCGCCGTGTCTGTACGGTGCCGTTAAGGAAGCCGACATGCAGCTTAAAGACGCCCAGTTGTTCCGCCAGCAAGCCTTCATCGATGGCGTGTGGTTGGACGCGGACAACGGTCAGACCATCAAGGTCAACAACCCGGCCACCGGCGAGATCATCGGCACTGTGCCGAAGATGGGCGCGGCCGAAACCCGTCGCGCCATCGAGGCCGCCGACAAGGCGCTGCCGGCCTGGCGTGCACTGACCGCCAAAGAGCGTGCTGGCAAGCTGCGTCGTTGGTTCGAATTGATGATCGAGCACCAGGACGACCTGGCCCGCCTGATGACCACCGAGCAAGGCAAGCCGCTGGCTGAAGCCAAGGGCGAGATCGCCTACGCCGCTTCCTTTATTGAGTGGTTCGCTGAAGAAGCCAAGCGCGTTTACGGTGACACCATTCCTGGCCACCAGCCAGACAAGCGCCTGATCGTTATCAAGCAGCCAATCGGTGTAACTGCGGCGATCACCCCGTGGAACTTCCCGGCGGCGATGATCACCCGTAAAGCCGGCCCGGCCCTGGCCGCTGGCTGCACCATGGTGCTCAAACCTGCTTCGCAAACCCCGTACTCGGCCCTGGCCCTGGTTGAGCTGGCCACCCGCGCCGGCATCCCGGCTGGCGTGCTGAGCGTAGTCACCGGCAGCGCTGGCGACATCGGCAGCGAGCTGACCGGCAACCCGATCGTGCGCAAACTGTCGTTCACCGGCTCGACCGAAATCGGTCGCCAGCTGATGGCCGAATGCGCCAAGGACATCAAGAAAGTTTCCCTGGAGCTGGGCGGTAACGCACCGTTCATCGTGTTCGACGACGCTGACCTGGATAAGGCCGTCGAAGGCGCGATCATCTCCAAGTACCGCAACAACGGCCAGACCTGCGTCTGCGCCAACCGTATCTACGTTCAGGACGGCGTCTACGATGCCTTCGCCGAGAAGCTCAAGGCCGCTGTGGCCAAGCTGAAAATCGGCAACGGTCTGGAAGACGGCACCACCACCGGTCCGCTGATCGATGGCAAAGCGGTAGCCAAGGTTCAGGAGCACATCGCTGACGCGGTTAGCAAAGGCGCTCAGGTACTGACCGGCGGCAAGCTGATCGAAGGCAACTTCTTCGAGCCGACCGTACTGGTCAACGTGCCAAACAACGCCGCAGTGGCCAAGGAAGAAACCTTCGGCCCGCTGGCGCCACTGTTCCGTTTCAAGGACGAGGCTGAAGTCATTGCCATGTCCAACGATACCGAGTTCGGTCTGGCCTCGTACTTCTATGCCCGTGACATGAGCCGTGTGTTCCGTGTCGCCGAAGCGCTGGAGTACGGCATGGTCGGTATCAACACCGGTCTGATCTCCAACGAAGTCTCGCCGTTCGGCGGTATCAAGGCCTCGGGCCTGGGCCGCGAAGGTTCCAAGTACGGCATTGAGGACTACCTGGAAATCAAATACCTGTGCATCAGCATCTGATCGCAGCGTAAGGCTTTACCTCTGCCAGCGAGGCGCGAGAGCGACGTCTCGCTGGCCTTTTTACACCGTACATCCAGTGGCCTGGGCCCCTGCAGCAGTCGATCAACGCATGCTGCGCGCAGTTGAATACCGGCCACTCTGACTTGAATCGCGCCACCTTGTGTGTGGCGAATTGAGGACATTATGAGCAACAAGACCAACGAATCTTTGATGCAACGTCGTATCGCCGCTGTTCCACGCGGTGTTGGCCAGATCCACCCGATCTTCGCCGAGTCGGCAAAAAACGCCACCGTCACTGACGTCGAAGGCCGCGAGTTCATCGACTTCGCCGGCGGTATCGCGGTGCTGAACACCGGTCACGTGCATCCGAAGATCATCGCTGCCGTTGAAGCCCAGCTGCACAAGCTGACCCACACCTGCTTCCAGGTCCTGGCCTACGAGCCTTACGTTGAGCTGTGCGAAAAGATCAACGCCAAGGTGCCAGGCGACTTCGCCAAGAAAACCCTGTTGGTCACCACCGGCTCCGAAGCCGTTGAGAACGCCGTCAAGATCGCCCGTGCCGCCACTGGCCGTGCCGGCGTGATCGCTTTCACCGGCGCTTACCACGGCCGTACCATGATGACCCTGGGCCTGACCGGTAAAGTCGTG
>JBOICD010000170.1:0-7329 GCA_050739855.1 Pseudomonas sp. | reverse complement strand
GTCTGGTACTACGTGATCAGAGTGCGCAACGGACCCTTGGCGGTGGCCGGGTACTTGATCCTTATGCCCCGGCGCGACAGCGTCGCAGCGAGACACGTCTGGCGCAGTTGCAGGCGCTGGCCAGCGTCGACAGCCTGGAACAGGCTTTGCCGGCACAGCTGGCCAACGATGAGATCGGCCTTGATCCACAGCGCCTGGAGCGTCAGTTCAACCGTCTGCGCAGCAGCTGGAAACTACCGGCAGATGTCCAGGTCATCGCTACGCGTCAGGGCCCGTTGCTGTTCACCGCGGCGCGCTGGCAGGCGCTGAAACAAACCGTGCTAGAGCAGCTGGCGCACTTTCATGAGCAGGAGCCCGATCAGCTCGGTCCCGACCGGGATCGGTTGCGTCGTTTTGCCGCCTTGCCGCTGGAACGTCCGGCCTTCGTCAGCCTGCTGGATGAATTGCTCGCCAGCGGCGCCATTGTTGGCAATGGCCCCTGGCTGCATTTGCCCGAACATCAGGTACGCCTGAGCGAAGAGGATGAGACGCTATGGCTGCAGTTGCAGCCGCTGCTTGAACAAGGCCGGTTCGACCCGCCCTGGGTGCGTGATCTGGCCAGGTTGCTGGCGCAAGAGGAGGCGCAGGTTCGACTGCTACTGCGCAAGTTGGCGCGTCTGGGGCAGGTGCACCAGGTGGTGCGCGATCTGTTCTATCCTGAAGCCACAATCCGACAAATGGCAGCTATGCTCTTGCAGCTGGCCAGTGACGATCCGGTGGTGCAGGTGGCCGCCTTTCGTGATGTGCTGGGCATCGGCCGCAAACGCAGCATTCAGGTGCTGGAGTATTTTGATCGCATCGGCCTGACCCGGCGCATCGGTGACCGGCGTCAGGTGCGTGGCGACAACGCCCTGGCACAATCGCCAGGGCATTGAGTTCAAGGAAGGCAATCGCGCCCGGTGGCGCGGCCGGGCTTCAAACCCGGTTGGGGACGGCAGCCGTTCCCGGGCAGGTTCGACTCCCGCTGCCTTCCGCCATTTTCTACTGCACCCGCTCCCCGCACAGGTCGAGGGCGAACCAGTGCTGTGCGGTCGCCACATCCAGCCCGGCACCCAGTAGCGCGAACAGTTTGCCCAGCGCTGCTTCGCGTGTCATGCCACCTGCCGAGACCAAGCCTGCGTCGCGCAGCCGACTGCCCGCCGCGTAGGTATCGAACATCACACTGCCTTGCGGGCACTGGCTGATGGCGACGATCAATACACCGCGCTGGCGCGCATCACCCAGGGCGTCGAGCAAGGTCTGGTCATCGGAAGGCCCGGTGCCGCTGCCGTAGCATTCCAGCAGCAAGCCCTTCACGCCGCTGTCGATCAGCGCACGTACGTGAGCGGCCTGCAGCCCCGGAAAGACCGGTAACACTGCCAGGTTCACCGGCGTGCGGGGCTGGCAGTAGGTGAGGACCGCCGGAATCTGTTCGGCCCGCTGTCCCTCGCGATGACGGGGGAGCGCGGCAAAGGCATCGAAGGCTTCGCTGCGCAGCTTGCTGGCGCGCGCGCCATGCAACAGCTGGCCAGCGAAATACAGGTGCACGCCGTCCTCGACGCCTGTTTCGAACAGGCTCAGGGCCCCGCACAGATTGCTCCAGGCATCGCTGTCCGCTACGCCAGCCGGCAGCATCGAACCTGTCAGCACCACCGGGACTTCCAGCCCGAGCAACAGGAATGACAGGGCCGCCGCGCTGTAGGCCAGGGTGTCGGTGCCGTGAAGTACCAGGATGCCGTCGTGGCCATCCTTCTTCACCGCTTCGACAATTGCATCGCACATTGCCAGCCAGTTGGCCTGCTGCATGTTCGCGCTGTCGAGCAACGGCGACAGTTCACGCAAGGTCCAGCGGATGCCTGGCGATTCGGGGTGAGCCGCCAGGTAGTCGCGCATGCGCGCCTCGAAACCACCGCCTGGCGCCAGGCCTTGCGGTGTCTCGAGCATACCAATGGTGCCTCCGGTGTAGAGGACCAGCAGGTTGGTGACAGCGCGCATGTCAGTTCTGCGGCTGCGCGACAGCAGCGCTGGCTGCAGGCTTGGACTCAGTCTGCGGATTGACCGGCCAGGCCTGCAGATCCAGATCCAGGTCGCTGAACTTCGACGCGTCGAACACCGGCTGCTTGATACCGGCTTTGCGTTGCTCGTCGTAGTCGCGCATGACCCGCAGGCCGATCTTGAACAGCAGGGCCAGGGCAATCAGGTTGACGAAGGCCAGGCAGGTCATGGTGATGTCGGCGAAGGCGAACACGGTGGACAGGTTCTGCACCGAGCCCCAGACGATCAGGGCCAGCACCAGCGCGCGGTAGCCCAGCAGTACCAGACGGTTGCGGGTCAGGAACTGCAGGCTGGTTTCGCCCAGGTAGTAGTTGTAGAGGATGCAGGTGAAGACGAACAGCGACAGTGCCACGCTGACGAACAGGCGGCCCCAGTCACCGACGACTGCGGCCAGGGAGTTCTGGGTCAGGACGATGCCGTCACCCTCGAAACCTGGTGTGTAGAAGCCGGACAGCAGGATCAGCAACGCGGTGCAGGTGCAGATCACGAAGGTGTCGAGGAACACACTGAAGGCCTGGACCACGCCCTGCGCGCCGGGGTGTTTCACCGCCGCCACGGCAGCTACGTTCGGCGCACTGCCCAGGCCTGCTTCGTTGGCGAACACGCCACGCTTCACGCCCATGACAATGGCGCTGCCGAGCAGGCCGCCGAAAGCCGGATCGAGACCGAAAGCGCTCTTGAAAATGGTTTCCAGCATGGCCGGGACGTGCTCGATCTGACTGCCGATCACGTACAGGGTCACGCCGATGTAGGCCAGGGTCTTGACCGGTACCAGCAGGTCGGAGACTGCGGCAATGCGCTTGATGCCGCCGAGGAACACGATCGCCAGCAGCACGGCCAGAGCAATACCGGTGCGCTCGGGAGCGAAACCGAAGGCGTTCTGTAGCGAGTGGGTCACGGTGTAGGACTGCAGGCCATTGAAGGCAAAGCCGTAGGTCACCAGCAGCAGGAGGGAGAACACCACGGCCATGGTCTTGAGCTTCAGACCGTGCTGGATGTAGTAGGCCGGGCCGCCCCGGTACAGGCCGTCGCCGTCGCTACGTTTGTAGACCTGGGCCAGGGTGCATTCGAAAAAGCTGCTGGACATACCCACCAGGGCAGTGACCCACATCCAGAACACCGCACCTGGGCCGCCGAGTGTTACGGCGATACCGACACCGGCGATGTTACCGGCGCCGACGCGGCCGGCGAGGCTCAGCATCAGGGCCTGGAACGAGCTCAGCTGGCCAGCCTGGCCACGCAGGGATTCCTTGAAAACGCCGAACATGTGACCGAAATGGCGGAACTGGACAAAACGCGAGCGGATTGTGAAATAACCGCCGAGTCCGACGATCAGCACGATGAGGAGTTTCCCCGAAAGGAAATCGTTGAGTGCTTCGAGCATGGAGTGACCTCGATTCTTATTCTTTGCATGAAAGACAACCGGACAGACGTCGATGCGCCTTATCCATGGGCGCGCATGGTTGGCCAAGATAAATATGGTTACAATTTCGCGGGTTGCTCTGAGTTGATGCGAGTTGATGCTAAACTGGCGCCTATCGCATCACCTGGAACGACTCGCATGAGCGAAAATCTCGGCATCAACCTCAAACTCGCCTGCAGTCACTACCGCTCTATCTCAGAGGTTTGCCGGCAGCTGTCGATCAACCGGGCACAGTTCAACAAGTACCTGAGCGGGCAAAGCCAACCGACGCCCTTCAACCTCAAGCGCATCGGCGATTTTTTCGGTGTTGAGGATTACGAGCTGGGTTTGCCGCCTGAGCAGTTCGCCCGCTTGATCGGGGCGCGCAACCCGGCCAGCGTCAGCGTTCCGCAAGAAGATCCGCTGAGCGAGCTGCTGCGGCCATTGCGTGAGCAGAGCGGCAACCTGTCGCGGTACTGCGGTTACTACTTCGAATACTCCAACTGCATGTCGGTGCCGGGCTCGATCCTGCTGTCGCTGGTGCACCTGCGCGAGGAGCGTGGCACCTTCCTGTTCGAACGCCAGGAGCGCCAGGAGCGTTCCAGCAGTACCGATGTACAGGCCGAGGACTGGGTACGCTGTCGTTACCTGGGCGCGGCGTTCCAGTTGCAGGATCGCCTGTTTCTCATCGACTACGAGTCGCTGACGGTGAACGAGATGAGCCAGACCATCCTGATCCCCAGCTTCAAGAGCCGCATCACCCGCTTGAATGGCCTGAAAACCGGCGTTTCCAGCGGCGACCGGCGCACACCGGCCTGCACCCGGGTGGTCTGGGAGTATCTGGGGACCGAGATCAACCGCATCAGCGCCTATCGTCAGGTGAAGCTGTATCGCCCGGACGATCTGCGTATCGATGACGATGTGCGCGAGCGCCTGAGCGTCGGGCCGATCAGCAACGGGTTGTTTGAGATCGAATGATCAACTGCCGTCGAAGATGAACTCCGCTACCGTCTGCGCCACCTGATCCGCCACTAGCGGCGCTGCACGCAAATGTGCCGCGATGCCGTGATCGCAGTTTGCGAGCAACAGGCACTGTAGATTTGGAGGCGGTACAGATTTGAGCAGCGAGCGGGTGACTTCTTCCGGGATCGGGCTGTAGCGCTGCGCGCCCGCCAGCCACAAGGTGCCGGCCGACGTACCGGCACCCTGGCCATGCGTCTGGGAGTTGAGCCCGTCGAACTCCCCCATCACCAGCAACACTCGGCCGTGGAACCGGCGCAGGAACTCAAAGCTGTCGCAGTCCAGAAAACCATAGGGTTTGCTGATTGCCGCGGTGAAGGCCGGACCGAAGGGGGCGTCATGGGCGCTGTCGGGGTAGACGGCGGGACAGATCAGGATCAACTTATCCACAGCCGGTTGCTGCGCCGCCAGCTTCAAGGCGATGGAGGCCCCCAGACTATGACCGATCACGGCTTGGCAGCGCGCTGCGATATGCCGGTGAAAGCGCAGTGCTTCTTCCCGGTTGGTGCGCAGCGAAGGCTCAAACGCACCCGGCTCGCTGGCTTGACTGTGCCCGGACAGGTTGGCGGTCAGTGAGCCGATACCCAATGTCTGTAGCCGGTAGAGCAGGGGATTGAGGCGGGTGAAGTCCGAGCGTGCGCCACCGACAACGAACAGCGGCGCTGCGCGCTCCTCGTCGGGGATCAGTAACCGGGCCTGTTGCTGGTAGCTGTCGAAGGTTTCGGTGATGAACCGCTCAGCGCCGGGGCTGGGCTCATCGTATTGCCAGGTTGAACGTTGTGCTGAAGCCGCTTCAAGTTCCATGGACGTCGCCTTGAGAAGCCGAGGATGCTTGTGTCGGGCGCATTATAGGCCGTTTGCCGGTGTGCGTAGATAAGGCGTTAGCTAGGCCAGCGTTGGACTTCCCCTGCCGGAAAACGCAAAATGTGCCCTTTCCTCAATCAATCTGATCGGATCTGCTGACTCTATGCGAATGCGCCTGATGCTGTTGGGTGGTGGAAATGCCCTTGGGCAAGCGCTGATTCGTCTCGGGGCCGAGGAAGATATCGGCTTTCTGGCACCGCGTCCGCCAGAGCACGGCTGGGACCCGGCCAGCCTGACCCAGTTGCTGGACGACACCCGCCCCGACGCGTTGGTGAACCTGGCCTATTACTTTGACTGGTTCCAGGCCGAGTCCGTCAGCGAAAAGCGCCTGGCTCAGCAGGAGCGCTCGGTGGAGCGCCTGGCTGAACTGTGCCAGCACCACAACATCATCCTGCTCCAGCCTTCGAGTTACCGGGTGTTCGATGGCTCGCGCGCCACCGCCTACAGCGAGAAGGATGAGCCGGTGCCGCTGGGCCTGCGTGGCCAGGCACTGTGGCGGATTGAACAGAGCGTACGGGCGACCTGCCCGCAGCATGTGTTGCTGCGCTTTGGCTGGCTGCTCGACGAGAGCATCGATGGCGTGCTCGGGCGTTTTCTGACCCGCGCCGAACAGCCCCAGGAATTGCTCCTGGCCGATGATCGCCGGGGCAACCCAACCCCGGTGGACGACGCCGCACGGGTGATTCTCTCGGTGCTCAAGCAGCTCGATTGCGCAGCGCCGCTGTGGGGGACGTACCACTACGCCGGTAACGAAGCCACCACGCCGCTGGCGCTCGGTCAGGCTATCCTCACCGAAGCGGCGCAGCTGCACCCACTGGCTGTCACCGCACCGACCGCGCAGGCCCATGCCGCACGTCCGGATGCCAGCGAAGAACCGCAACACGCAGTGCTGGCCTGCAAGAAAATTTTGCACACTTTCGGTATCAAACCCCGCGCCTGGCGCTCGGGTTTGCCACCCTTACTGGATCGATTCTATCGTCATGGCTGATGCCCCAATTCTGATCACCGGTGGCGCCGGCTTTATAGGTTCTCACCTGAGCGATGCGCTGCTGGCAAAAGGCTACGCGGTACGGATCCTCGATGATCTGTCCACCGGCAAACCTGACAACCTGCAAATGGCCAACACCAGGCTGGAGCTGATCGAAGGCGATGTGGCCGACGGCGAGCTGGTCAAGCGTGCGGCCGCGGGGTGCCAGGCTGTTGTGCACTTGGCTGCCGTTGCCTCAGTGCAGGCCTCGGTGGACGACCCGGTGAAAACCCACCAGAGCAATTTCATCGGCACCTTGAATGTCTGCGAAGCCATGCGCCTCAATGGCATCAAGCGGGTGCTGTTTGCCTCAAGCGCGGCCGTCTATGGCAACAACGGCGAAGGCCTGGCGATCGAGGAGGATGCCCCCAAGGCGCCCCTTACGCCCTATGCCGTGGACAAGCTGGCCAGTGAGCAATACCTGGATTTCTATCGTCGCCAGCATGGCCTGGAGCCGGTGGTGTTCCGCTTCTTCAACATCTTCGGGCCACGCCAGGATCCGTCTTCGCCGTATTCCGGGGTGATCAGCATTTTCTGCGAGCGCGCCTTGAGCGGTACCCCCATCACGCTGTTTGGGGATGGCGAGCAGACCCGGGACTTTCTCTATGTGGGGGATCTGGTCAGCGTAATGGTCCAGGCTCTGGAGCAGGCTCAGGTCGAAGAGGGCGCGGTGAATATCGGCTTGAACCAGGCCACTTCACTGAACCAGCTGCTGGCCGCGCTGAAATCGGTGGTAGGCGATTTGCCGGCGATCAGCCATGGGCCGGCGCGTTCCGGCGATATCCGTCATTCGCGGGCGAATAATCAGCGATTGCTGGCGCGTTTCGACTTTCCTCAGCCGACGCCGATTGCCGAAGGACTGGCGCGGTTGTTGGGGCGCTGACGGCTGAAAGCATCGCGGGGCAAGCCCGCTCCCACAGGGATCACACAATCCCAGTGGGAG
>JBOICD010000169.1:0-7348 GCA_050739855.1 Pseudomonas sp. | reverse complement strand
TAACGACAAGAGGCTGAAGATGCCCGTACCCGACCTGTTTCGCGAAGGCCTTGGCCGCGGCTGGAAAGCCCGTGACGCCTCGCGCCTGGACCAGGACCTGAGCCTGGAAACCGATATCGCCATCATTGGCAGCGGCGCCGGTGGCGCCACCAGTGCCGAACTGCTCAGCGCCGCGGGGTTCAAGGTGCTGCTGATCGAAGAAGGCCCGCTCAAGACCAGCAGCGACTTCCACATGCTTGAAGACCAGGCCTACTCAAGCCTCTATCAAGAGGGCATCGGCCGCATGAGCAAGGATGGCGCTATCACCATCCTTCAAGGCCGCGCGGTGGGCGGCACCACCTTGATCAACTGGACTTCGAGCTTTCGCACCCCCGAGCCGACCCTGCAGCACTGGGCCAGTGAGCACGGCGTCAAAGGCCTGAGCAGCGCCGAACTGGCCCCCTGGTTCGAACGCATGGAACAGCGCCTGGGCATCGCCCCGTGGGTGATGCCGCCCAATGCCAACAACGAGGTACTCAAGCGCGGTTGCACAGTCCTCGATTACAGCTGGAAGGTCATTCCACGCAACGTGCGCGGTTGCTGGAGCCTGGGTTACTGCGGCATGGGCTGCCCGGTCAACGCCAAGCAATCGATGCTGGTAACCAGCATTCCCGCGACCCTGGAAAAAGGCGGCGAGTTGCTCTACCTGGCCCGCGCCGAGCGCTTGATCCACGATGGCGAACGCATCAGCGGCCTGCAATGCCTGGCGATGGATGCGCGCTGCGTGAACCCGACCGGGCGCAAGATTCAGGTCAAGGCGCGCCACTACATCCTCGCCGGTGGCGGGATCAACAGCCCGGCCCTGCTGCTGCGCTCGGACGCCCCGGACCCGCATGAGCGCCTGGGCAAGCGCACGTTTCTGCACCTGGTCAACTTCAGTGCCGGGCTGTTCAAGGACAAGGTCAATCCGTTCTACGGCGCACCGCAATCGATCTACTCCGACCACTTTCAGTGGCGCGACGGCGTCAGCGGGCCGATCGGTTACAAACTCGAAGTTCCGCCGCTGCACCCGGCGCTGGCCAGCACCCTGCTGGGCAGCTTCGGCACTGACAATGCCCTGCGCATGGCACAACTGCCCAATACCCACGTGATGCTTGCACTGCTGCGTGACGGTTTCCACCCGGACAGCATCGGCGGTGAAGTCCAGCTGCGCGGCGACGGCTCGCCAGTGCTCGATTACCCGGTTTCGCCCTACGCCTGGAACGGCGTACGCCGCGCCTTCCACAGCATGGCCGAGATCCAGTTCGCCGCAGGTGCCGAGGCGGTGTTGCCGCTGCACAGCGATGGTCGCTACGTGAAAACCCTGGGCGCGGCCCGGCAGATGATCGACGGCCTGAGTCTTGAGCTGTTTCGCACGCGCCTGGGCAGCGCCCACGTCATGGGCGGTTGCGCCATGGGCGAAGACCCGCGCCAGGCCGTCTGCGACAGTCTGGGACGGCATCATCAGCTGGCCAATCTGTCGATCCACGATGGTTCGCTGTTCCCCACCAGCATCGGCGCCAACCCGCAATTGTCGGTGTACGGTCTCACGGCGCGGCTCACCGATGGCCTGATCGAACGCCTGGTTGCCGGGAGATGACAACAAATGGGCAGCCTGTCTATAGTGCCTTCAGCGTGCGCAGGCGACTTGGCCGACTGCCACTGCTGCGATACCATCCGACTCCCCAACGCACTCCTGCCAGGACGACGCGATGAACCGAGTGTTGTACCCAGGTACTTTCGACCCTATTACCAAGGGCCATGGCGATCTGGTCGAGCGAGCCTCGCGGCTGTTCGACCAGGTGATCATTGCGGTCGCCGCCAGCCCCAAGAAAAACCCGCTGTTCCCGCTGGAACAACGGGTGGAACTGGCTCGTGAGGTCACCAAGCACCTGCCCAATGTCGAAGTCATCGGCTTCTCCTCCTTGCTCGCACACTTTGCCAAGGAACAGCAGGCCAATGTGTTCCTGCGCGGCCTGCGTGCCGTCTCGGACTTCGAGTACGAGTTCCAGCTGGCGAACATGAACCGCCAGTTGGCACCGGACGTCGAAAGCCTGTTCCTGACCCCTTCCGAGCGTTATTCGTTCATTTCCTCGACCCTGGTTCGGGAAATTGCGGCACTGGGTGGCGACATCACTAAATTCGTCCACCCGATAGTGGCCGACGCCCTGACCGAACGCTTCAAGAAGTGACATCGGCGATTTGACCACGGGGTCCGCGTGCACTGCGGGCGCTAATGCGGCACAATTGTGTCCATTGGTTTTCAAATGCCCGGGTTCTGAGCCCGGGCCGGAGTCCCCATGTCCCTGATCATCACCGACGATTGCATCAACTGCGACGTCTGCGAACCCGAGTGCCCGAACGCCGCTATTTCCCAGGGCGAAGAGATCTACGTGATCGACCCGAACCTGTGCACCCAGTGCGTCGGCCACTATGACGAGCCACAGTGCCAGCAAGTCTGCCCGGTTGACTGCATCCCGCTGGATGAAGCCCATCCGGAGACCGAAGAGCAGTTGATGGAAAAATACCGCCGAATCACCGGCAAGGCCTGATGCCGTTCGTCGCCCGCTTCGCTCCTCTGCTTCTTGGCGCCGCCCTGGCGCTGGGGACGGCCAGTGCCCTGGCACAAGGCCCGGGGCGCGCGGCGATTGCCAGCCCGCACGCCGAAGCCAGCGCTGCTGCGCGGGAAATCCTCGACCAAGGCGGTAACGCCTTCGATGCGGCAATTGCGGTCAGCGCTGCGCTAGCGGTCGTCGAGCCTTATGGTTCCGGGCTCGGTGGCGGTGGGTTCTTCCTCCTGCGCGAAGGCAACACGCCGGCACGCTACGCGTTTATCGACGCCCGCGAGCGCGCGCCAGGCAAAGCCAGCGAGGCCATGTACCTGAAGGACGGCAAGGTTCAGCCTGGCCTTTCCATCAACGGCCCTCTGGCAGCCGCGATTCCCGGCTTGCCAGCGGCGCTGGCGGACCTTGCTGCGCACTACGGCAAGCTGCCCCTGAAAAACACCCTGGCCCCGGCCATTCGCCTGGCCAACCAGGGTTTTGCCGTCGACCGCATTTACCGGGATCGGGCCAAGATGCGCTTGAGCGCCCTGCGCGACGATCCGGAAAGCGCCCGGCTGTTCCTCAAGAGCGGTGAAGTACCAGCCCTTGGCGCACAGATCCGCCAACCCGAACTGGCCATCACTCTTGAGCGCCTGGCCAACCAGGGCCGCGAGGGTTTCTACCGCGGCCCGACCGCCCAGGCCATGGTCAAGGGTGTGCAGGCCGCAGGCGGGATCTGGAGCCTGGATGACCTGGCCAACTACCGCACCGCCAGGCGCGAGCCGTTGCGCTACCAGCTGGCCAACCAGCGCGAGCTGATCAGCGCCCCGCCGCCGTCAGCCGGCGGCGTAGCCCTGGCCCAGAGCCTGGCGATGCTGCAGCGCCTGCCCTGGCAGAGTGCCGAGCCGGTGCAACGTAGCCATTACGTGCTGGAGGTACTACGCCGCGCCTACCGCGACCGCGGCCTGCTCGGCGATCCGGATTACGTCGCCAACCCGCTGCCGCAACTGCTGGCGCGCAATTACCTGACCCGCCTTGCCGACAGCATCGACGTGCACCAGGCCACGCCCAGCAGCAGCCTGCCGCCCGCCCCGGCCTGGCGCGAAGGCGACCACACCACCCACTTCGCGGTGATCGACGCCGAAGGCAACGCCGTGGCCGCGACGCTGTCGGTCAACCTGCCCTTCGGCGCAGCCTTCAGCGCGCCCGGTACTGGCGTGGTATTGAACAACGAGATGGACGACTTCGCTGCCGACCCGCGCGGCAGCAACAGCTATGGCCTGGCCGGCAGCCAGGCTAATGCCGTGGCAGCCGGCAAGCGGCCGCTGTCGAGCATGAGCCCGAGTTTCATCGAGAGCCCGACGCAGTTCGCCGCCTTCGGCACACCGGGCGGCAGCCGCATTCCGAGCATGGTGCTGTTGTCGATGCTGGGGTTTCTCGAAGGCAAGCCGGTCGCCAACTGGCCCGCAGTGCCGCGTTATCACCACCAGTACCTGCCGGATGTGGTCGAGCACGAACCGGGCGCGTTCAGCGCCGAACAGCAGCGCGAGCTGAATGCACGCGGCTACCAGCTCAAGGATGTGGGCCGCACCTATGGCAACCAGCAAGTGTTGTACTGGGATAAATCCAGGCAGACCCTGGACGCCGCCAGCGACCCGCGTGGCGTGGGTACCGCCGAAGTGCTCAGCCCACGCTGAGCACCCTCACGTCTGGCAGCGCGGGCAGAACACGCTGGCGCGCTGGCCGAGCTTGACCTCGCGCAGGATGCTGCCGCAGACCTTGCAGGGCTCTTCCCGGCGTCCGTAGACAAAAAGCTCCTGCTGGAAATAGCCCGGTTGGCCATCACCGCCGACAAAGTCGCGCAAGGTGGTGCCGCCGCGCTCGATCGCGCAGGCGAGGATGCGTTTGATCTCGATCGCCAGCTTCAGGTAACGCGCCCGCGAGATGCTCCCGGCTTCGCGGCGCGGATCGATGCCCGCGGCAAACAGGGCCTCGGTCGCATAAATGTTGCCGACCCCGACCACCACCGCGTTGTCCATGATGAACGGCTTGACCGCCATGGCCTTGCCACGCGACAGCTGGAACAGGCGCTCGCCGTCGAACAGGTCGGTCAACGGCTCAGGGCCAAGCTTGATCAGCAGCTCATGGTTAAGCGGATCGAGACTCCAGAGCATCGCGCCAAAGCGGCGCGGGTCGGTATAGCGCAAGGCCAGACCGGACTCCAGTTCGATATCCACATGCTCATGCTTGGCGGCCGGCAAGCCGATCTCGACCAGACGCAGATTGCCGGACATCCCCAGGTGACTGATCAGCGTCCCGACCTCGGCATTGAGCAGCAGGTATTTGGCACGGCGCTCGACCTTGACGAAACGCTGCCCGGACAGGCGGATATCGAGGTCCTCGGGGATCGGCCAGCGCAGACGCCGGTCACGCACGATCACCCGGTTGACGCGCTGGCCTTCCAGGTAAGGCGCGATACCGCGCCGGGTTGTCTCGACTTCTGGTAGTTCCGGCATGGATCAGTGACTGCCCAATTCGCGAATGGTTTGCTTGAGGTTCTCAAAGTCGTACTCGGAAAGCCCTACATAGTCGAGCACCAGGTGCCCAACGGCATCCCACTCATGATCGACACTCTGGTTGCCCAGCACCCGGTACGACGAGCAGATGTGCTCGGCCATCTTCAGGATCGCCAGCAGGTTCTTCAGCTGGCTGTTGCGCGCCGAATCATCGCTGAACACCGCCAGGGCATTGTGGTGATTGGCGATGGCATTGCTCAGGTGCTCGGGCAGGCGCCAGGACTTGGCGGTGAAGTAACCGACCACTGCGTGGTTGGTGTTGAACACCTGGTTCTCGGTGTCGACCACCCGCTTGTCGGCGCCCGCACTGGCGTAGGCGTCTTCGAGCACGCCCATGTACTCGGGGAAGCGTTTGAGCATCAGCGGCACGCCGCAGTCGTGGAACAGGCCTAGGGCATAGGCCTCGTCAACCGCCTGCGAGCCGATGCGCTTGGCCAGGGTCAGGCAGGTCATGGCCACATCCTGGGCGGTGTCCCAGAAACGGTTGAGGGTGACGATGGTGTCGTCGCTCATCTCGCCCTTGATCGACTGGGCGTTGATCAGGTTGATGATCGAACGACTGCCGAGCAGGTTCACCGCACGCTGGATCGAGGCAATCTTGTTGGTCAGGCCGTAATACGGTGAGTTAACCAGTTTGAGCAGGGCGCCAGACAGGCCCGGGTCCTGGGCGATCAGTTTGGCGATCACCTCAAGGTCGGGATCAGGCATGTATTGCTCGAACTGAAGATCGACCATGATCTGCGGCTGTGGCGGCACGCTGATGCCTTGCAAGGCGTGCTGGATCTGTTCGGCGGAGAGTTCCTGGGACATAAGTACACACTCGGGGCTGAGCGGCGATTCTAACCCGATCGTACCGGCCCGGGGTGAAGCGAAAGGCCACTGCTCTGTTGCAATTTGTCGCTATTCACATCAGTGCCACAGGCATCAGGTTATACTCCCGCTCTTTTTTCCCGGAGCGACGTCATGTCCCTGCCCAGCCTTCGTCTCAAAGCCAATGCCGACCGCCGCCTGCGCGCCGGCCACCTGTGGGTTTACAGCAACGAAATCGACGTCGCCGCGACCCCGCTGCATGGTTTCAAGGCCGGTGACCAGGCGATTCTGGAAACCGCCGGTGGCAAGGCCCTGGGCGTCGTGGCCATGAGCCCGAACAACCTGATCTGCGCCCGCCTGCTGTCGCGTGACGCGAAGCTGGCGCTGGACAAGTCGCTGCTGGTGCACCGCATCAATGTTGCCCTGTCGTTGCGTGAGCGCCTGTTCGACAAGCCGTTCTACCGCCTGGTGTACGGCGACTCCGACCTGCTCCCGGGCCTGGTAGTCGATCGTTTCGGCGACATCCTCGTGGTCCAGCTGGCCTCGGCCACCATGGAACAGCACAAGGACGACGTCATCGCCGCCCTGGTCCAGGTCCTCAAGCCAAGCGGCATCCTGTTCAAGAACGACTCGGCCGCCCGCGACGCCGAAGGCCTGAACCGTTACGTCGAAACCGTATTCGGCCTGGTGCCGGAGTGGGTTGCCCTGGAAGAGAACGGTGTGAAGTTCGAGGCCCCGGTGATGGAAGGCCAGAAGACCGGCTGGTTCTACGACCACCGCATGAACCGCGCGCGCCTGGCGCCGTACGTTCAGGGCAAGCGTGTTCTCGACCTGTTCAGCTACATCGGTGGCTGGGGCGTGCAGGCCGGTGCTTTCGGCGCCAGCGAAGTGTTCTGCGTCGACGCCTCGGGCTTTGCCCTCGATGGCGTGGAGCGCAACGCCGCGCTCAATGGCATTGCCGAGAAGCTCACCTGCATTGAAGGCGACGTGTTCGAAGCACTGAAGGAACTCAAGGCCTCCGAAGAGCGTTTCGACGTGATCGTTGCCGACCCGCCCGCCTTCATCAAGCGCAAGAAAGACCTGAAAAACGGTGAAGGCGCCTACCGTCGCCTGAACGAACAGGCCATGCGCCTGCTGACCAAAGACGGCATTCTGGTCAGCGCTTCGTGCTCGATGCACCTGCCCGAGGACGACCTGCAGAACATCCTGCTGACCAGCGCCCGCCACCTGGACCGCAACATCCAGCTGCTCGAACGCGGCGGCCAGGGCCCGGATCACCCGGTACATCCGGCAATTCCGGAAACCCGTTACATCAAGAGCATTACCTGCCGCTTGCTGCCTAACAGCTAAGGTACATCGCGGGGCAAGCCCGCTCCCACAGAAGACACGGTGGGAGCGGGC
>JBOICD010000168.1:0-7385 GCA_050739855.1 Pseudomonas sp. | reverse complement strand
CTCCCACAGGGATATCAATTCAGCCGGTGGGAGCGGGCTTGCCCCGCGATTGACCTAGTACCTGCCGATAAAACTTCCACTCTTCTTCCAGCGCATGAGCCAGATTGGCCGCCGTGCGAAAGCCGTGACGTTCCGACGGGTAGAAATACCCTTCGGCACGGATGCCGTTGGCCTTGAGTGCCGCCAGCATCGAGCGGGTCTGTTCAGGCACCACCACGGCATCCAGCTCTCCCTGGAAGAAAATCACCGGGACCTTGATGTTCCCGGCGTGCAGTAACGGCGTCCGTTGCCGATAGCGTTCGGCATCTTTTTGCGGATCACCGATCAGCCAGTCCAGGTAGTCACCTTCGAACTTGTGTGTGGCCCGGGCCAGCGCCTGAGGATCGCTGACGCCATAGAGGCTGGCACCCGCGCGGAAGACATCATGAAAGGCCAAGGCGCAGAGGGTGGTATAGCCGCCGGCACTGCCGCCGCGGATAAAGGCCTGGGTCGGGTCGATCAGGTTGCGAGCGGCCAGGTGCTCGACCACCGCGCAGGCATCTTCGACATCGATTTCACCCCAGCGCAGGTGCAGGGCCTGGCGATACGCCCGGCCATAGCCGCTGCTGCCGCGGTAATTGAGGTCAGCCACGGCGAAGCCACGCTGGGTCCAGTACTGGATACGCGGATCGAGCGCCGGATAGCAGGCCGAGGTCGGTCCGCCATGGATGAACACGATCAAGGGCGGCCGTTTGGCGCCGTTCATGGCCGGGTAGAAGAAGCCGTGGGCAATGCCGTCGCCGCTGGGGTAGCACAATGATTGCGGGCGACTGATGCGTTCGGCAGGCAAGGGCGACGCGCCACCGGCCAGGACCTGCACGCGATGATCCTTACGGTCGATGGCGATGACTGCCGGTGGACGGGTGGGCGACGCAGCGATGGCGTAGAGATGATCCTGATCCAGGTCCAGGCAGCGTAAACGGCTGTAGGCGGTTTGCACCGGCTGCTGCGAGCCATCGGCATGACACAGGCCGAGACGACTGAAACCGTCCTCAAGCCAGGTGGCCAGGTAGTGATGCTCGCCCAGCGGCAGCCAGGTACAGGCACCCAGTTGCCAAGGGGCTGCAGCGTGATCGGCGTTTGCCGCGGGAAGCGCACTCCAGCCCTGGGCCGTTTCCCCCCAGGGTTGCCAGAAACCGTTGCGATCAGAGAGGCAGTACAGGCGGCCACGGCCATCGAAGCGTGGTTGTTGCAGCGATTGCGCCGGGCCCTGGTCGCCGGCTATGCAGCGAGGTTCACCCCAGCGCCCGTCATTCATACGCTCGCGACACAGCAGGCGGGTAGCGGTCCAGGGCTGTTCGGGCCGGCTCCACTCGATCCATGCCAGGCGTGAGCCATCGGCGCTCAAGGTTGGCGCGGCGTAGAAATCCGCACCTTCGGCGAGTACCTCGCGCTGCTGCGCAGCGATTGCCACCAGGCGGTGTTCGACCTGGTCTGCGGTATGGGTTTCTTCCACCGCCAGGACCTGACCTGCGGCCCAGCGCAGATCGCCGTATCGACGTTCGCCCTGTGTTAACGGTTGGGGCGCGCCAGCCTGTAGTTCCTGGGTATAAATCTGCTGGTCAGCCTCGTTGACGAACACCAGACCGTCATCGCTCAGGCAGAAACTGCCACCGCCGTACTCGTAGACCCGGCTGCGTACGCTGAAGCCGTCCGGGGTCAGGCAATGGGCCTGGCCATGACGCCAGTGCCAGATCCGGCAGGCGCCGTCGTGCGGACGAAACTCGTTCCAGAACAAGCCCTGCGGACCCACCCGCAACTCGGCGAAGTCGGTGCCGGCGGCCACCGCCTGTTCGGCGCTGAAACGCTCAGCCACGGGCGATGACACGGGAATTTCGCTCATTGCGGAAGGTCAACTGTTCGATGTTCAACTGGGCACTCTCGGCTTCTTCGCGGGCCTTGAGGATGATGCCGTGGTCCGCCGATTTGGCGCACACCGGGTCGGCGTTGCTGGCGTCGCCAGTGAGCATGAAGGCCTGGCAACGGCAGCCGCCGAAGTCCTTTTCTTTTTCGTCGCAGGAGCGGCACGGCTCGGGCATCCAGTCATAACCGCGAAAGCGGTTGAAGCCGAATGAGTCGTACCAGATGTGCTGCATGCTGTGTTCGCGCACGTTGGGGAACTGCACCGGTAACTGCCGTGCACCGTGGCATGGCAATGCGGTGCCGTCTGGTGTCACCGTGAGGAATACGCTACCTCAGCCGTTCATGCAGCCTTTGGGACGTTCTTCGTAGTAGTCGGGCGTGACGAAAATCAACTTGCACGGGTTGCCGGCGGCGGCGAGTTTTTCCCGGTATTCGTTGGTGATGCGCTCGGCGCGTTCCAGCTGTGCACGGGTTGGTAACAGGCCGACGCGGTTCAGCTGAGCCCAGCCGTAGAACTGACAGGTGGCCAGCTCGACAAAGTCGGCTTCCAGGGCAATGCACAGCTCGATGATGCGGTCGATCTTGTCGATGTTGTGGCGGTGGGTGACGAAATTCAGCACCATCGGATAGCCGTGGGCTTTGACCGCCCGGGCCATCTCGAGCTTTTGCGCAAAGGCCTTTTTCGAGCCCGCCAGCAGGTTGTTGACCTGCTCGTCGCTGGCTTGAAAGCTGATCTGGATATGGTCCAGGCCGGCCGCTTTGAACGCGGCGATCTTTTGCTCGGTCAGGCCGATACCGGAGGTGATCAGGTTTGTGTAGTAGCCCAGGCGCCGGCCTTCACCGATCAGCTCGGCAAGGTCCTGACGCACCAGTGGTTCGCCACCGGAAAAACCCAGCTGCGCCGCGCCCATTTCCCGCGCCTCGGCCATCACCTTGAACCACTGCTCGGTGCTCAGCTCCTGGCCCTGGGCGGCAAAGTCCAGCGGGTTGGAGCAGTACGGGCATTGCAGCGGGCAGCGGTAGGTCAGCTCGGCGAGCAGCCACAGCGGCAGGCCGACCTCGGGTTTTGCCGGCACTTCACTCAAGGACGATCCAGTGTTCGGCACGGGCGACCTCCATGAATTGCTCGATGTCGTCAGCGAGCTCAGGTACACCAGGGAACTGCTGGTCCAGCTCGGCAATGATCGCTGCGACATCACGCTGGCCATCGATCAGTCCACCGATAAGGGCCGCACTCTCGTTGAGCTTGATCATGCCCTCGGGGTAGAGCAGCACGTGGCCCTTCTGCGCTGGCTCGTACTGGAAACGATAACCCGGACGCCATTTCGGGGTTTGTGCGCGATCAAAACTCATAGAGCGATTCCTTTGTGCCAGACCCTTTCGCTGGTGACACTGTGATAAGGCGGACGGTTCAGTTCATAAGCCATGCTCATGGCATCGAGCATGCTCCAGAGAATGTCCAGCTTGAACTGCAGGATCTCCAGCATGCGCTGCTGGCCCTCTACTGTAGTGTAGTGCTGCAGGGTGATCGCCAGCCCATGCTCGACATCACGGCGGGCCTGGCCCAGGCGGGTGCGGAAGTACTCGTAGCCGGCCGGATCGATCCACGGGTAGTGCTGCGGCCAGCTGTCCAGGCGCGACTGGTGGATCTGCGGGGCGAACAGTTCGGTCAGCGAGCTGCTGGCCGCTTCTTGCCAGCTGGCACGGCGGGCGAAGTTGACATAGGCATCGACGGCAAAGCGCACGCCGGGCAGCACCAACTCCTGGGAGCGCAGCTGATCCGGGTCGAGACCGACCGCCTGGCCCAAGCGCAACCAGGCCTCGATACCACCGTCTTCACCCGGCGCACCGTCGTGGTCGAGCAGGCGCTGAATCCACTCGCGGCGGATCTCGCGGTCCGGGCAGTTGGCGAGGATCGCGGCATCCTTGAGCGGGATGTTGACCTGATAGTAGAAACGGTTGGCAACCCAGCCCTGGATCTGTTCGCGGCTGGCGCGGCCTTCATACATCGCCACATGGTAGGGGTGATGGATGTGGTAGTAGGCACCCTTGGCGCGCAGGGCCTGTTCGAATTCGGCGGGGGACAGTGCTTTGGCGTCGCTCATGTCGGCTCCTGCTAGAGGCTGATACTCATGCCGTCGAAGGCCACTTCGACGCCACGGCGATTGAGTTCGGCGCGTTCGGCCGAGTCTTCATCGAGAATCGGGTTGGTGTTGTTGATGTGGGTAAGCACCTTGCGTTGCGCAGGGAAGCCTTCCAGCACTTCAAGCATTCCACCGGGACCATTCTGTGCCAGGTGACCCATTTCCCGGCCGGTGCGCGTGCCGACACCACGGCGCTGCATTTCATCATCCTCCCACAGGGTGCCGTCGACCAGCAGGCAGTCGGCTTCATGCATCATCTGTAGCAACTGCTCATCCACCTGACCCAGGCCCGGGGCATAGAACAGTTTGCCGCCAGTGCGCAGGTCTTCGACCATCAACCCAAGGTTATCGCCCGGGTGCGGGTCGAAGCGGTGTGGCGAGTAGGGCGGGGCAGCGCTGCGTAACGGGAAGGGGGTGAAGCGCAGGTTCGGGCAGGCGTCGATGACAAAGCTGCCTTCCAGTTCAATGCGGTTCCACTGCAGGCCGCCGTTCCAGTGGCTGAGCATGGTGAACAGCGGGAAGCCGGTGCTCAGGTCCTGGTGGACCATGTCGGTGCACCAGACCTGATGCGGGCAGCCTTCGCGCAGGCTGAGCAGACCGGTGGTGTGATCGATCTGGCTGTCGAGCAGGACGATCGCACTGATACCGGTGTCACGCAGCGCGCGTGCTGGCTGCATGGGCGCGAAGGCTTGCAGTTGCGCGCGGATATCCGGCGAGGCGTTGCACAGCACCCAGTGGACACCGTCGTCAGACAGGGCAATCGACGACTGGGTGCGCGCCGAAGCGCGCAAGGTACCGTCGCGAAAGCCTTTGCAGTTCTCGCAGTTGCAGTTCCACTGCGGGAATCCGCCACCGGCGGCGGAACCTAGAATCTGGATGTACATGGCCACTCCTGGCGCGTCCTGAAATAAAAACGCCCCGGCTGACCGAGGCGTTGCACCGCAAACAGATTCAGCGGCTGGCGAAATACATGGTCACTTCAAAGCCGATACGCAGATCAGTGTAAGCAGGTTTGGTCCACATGGGATTGCTCCTTCCGGATAGGTCTGGGGTTGCACAGCTACTTGTTTGGTCCACCCTCGAGACGAAGGGTTCCAATAGCCGAGATTGCGCTATCTTACTAAAAAATGCTGTGCTGAATGGTTAAATCTACGATAAATGCCGTTACATATCTGGTAAAAATCACGCGGTTGTCCAGCTGCCGCCTTGAGGGGCAGGGCCATTGGCCAGGCACAGCCAGCCGTATCTGGCGTGTAGCAGGTCATCGGCGCACTGTCGCAGCATGCCATCATCGACATCGAGAATCGCGGCCTTCAGGTAGTCCAGCCGGGCCTCGCTACAGCCCGCCAGTTGCGCCTGCCAAGCCCAGTCGGCGACGTCGTTATTGCTCATGCTAGCCTCGCTCAGCTGTTCAGCAAGGGCCTGACGGGCTTCGGTGCTACAACTCAGGGTAGACGGCAGGGGCACGAGGAACTCATGGATATGGCTGAGGATCTGCTCATGACTGACGTTTGGTGACTGTACGCCGAACAGCAGACCGCTACAGCCCTGTAGCTGACGGAAGGCACTGAAGACGGCGTAACCCAGTTGCAGTTCGACGCGCAGGCGCTGGTAGAACGGCCCTTGAATCTGCTGTGCCAGCAAGCGGGCGCTAGCTTCGTCAGTGTTGGCGACCGGGCAGAACAGCAGCAATGCCTGTTCACTGGCCGGTGGAGGCAGCATTTGCCAGCGACGGACAGCTTCCAGAATCACCGGGCGATGCCGGCCCGCAATACCGGGAACCTGCTGCAGGGCGCGATTGAGCGCTGACTGCGAGCGCTTGCCAAATCCTGTGGCCATGGCTTGCCACTGGGCCTGCGCCCACAAAGTTTGCAGGTCACGCTGGCTTGGGGCGTGGTCGGATAAGGACGTGCCTGTGCGCCCGACAAGCTGTTCGGGCAGTTGCCGGAGCAAGGCGCGGATCGGCATGTTGTCGGCTTCATCCGCAGGTTTCTCGACCCAGCTGGACGCACAGGGGTGTCGCAGTATTTCCAGTGCCTCACCGGTCACCGCGACCACCGCTTCAGGTATACCGGCGCAGCGCATTTGCCAGAACTCGCCACAGCGGTCGAACTGCAGCGCAACGCCAACCCTGGCCGCCCGTTCACGCAGTGGCTGCAAAGCCCGGTCGAGGACCAGCCAGAGGCGATCGCATTCGGCTGCAGTCAGCTGCCAGCGCAGGTAGACCACAGCATGCTGGCGGACAGGCGGCAGTATCGGGTTGCAGATCGGGCCAGTGGGAACCGGGACGAAGGCGTCGTCGGCGATCGTCACATCGAGCAAGGATTCCGCAGCCGGCAGGTGCCACGGTTGCGTGCACGACGGCGAGGTGTCCTCCAGCAGACTGTCGAGCAGGCTGCCCAGCGCGTGCCGGGCTTGGTTGCTCAGCGCTTCATACGGCCGGCCGGCACTGTCACGGCATGCCAGCTCCAACGCTGTCGCCGCCTGTGCGCGGCATTGTTGCAAGCGTGCGTATTCCTGGTACAACGTCGACCGGTCCACATCGCGGAAAAACCGCAACCAGTCCTGTAGCAGCCCCTGTGCCTGGTCGGCTGGCGCAGCATCATTGAGCTGCAGGCGGGTGTGCAGCAATGCCTGACCGGCAAAGCTGTACAGCGGCGAAAATTCAAGTGAGCGCAACCAGCCACGCTGCCGCAGCGCCGCCAGCGGCCCGCCTGGCCGCGCGTCGGTCAGCCAGGTGTGGAGAAAGTCGATGGCCTGTTCCATTCCTGCAGGCTGTTGCTCGACGGCCTGCAGCACGTCCAGTTGCTGGCCGTTCAGCTGCGGTGAGAGCCTGGCGTCGGCAAGTTCTACCGGTGCTGCCTGCTCGATCCTTACACCTGTGGCGATGCAGCTTGCGGCGCTGCATGCCAGCGCTTGGAGCTCCTCTAGGCTTTGCGGTCCGCTCAGGCTCAGGAGCATTTGTCCGGCCTGGTAGTAACGTTGGTGATAACCCTGCAAGGCGGCCTGAAAGTCACGACTGTGCACGGGCAGGCTGTAGCGGTTGCCTGCCTGGAAGCCACTCAGTGGATGCTGCCTGGAAACCTTCTGCAGCAGGGCGAACTGCGCCTGGGCCTGAGGGTTGCGTGACCAGGCGATGAACTCGGCATGGATCACTTCGCGTTCGCGCAGTTGGCGTTGTTGATCGAAAACCGGGCGAGCGAGCATGTCGCACAAACGCTCGAGGCCGCCGGCAAACGCCGCTTGCGGGACTTCGAAAAAGTAGTCGGTGGTGCGCTCGCGGGTGCTGGCGTTGACCTGGCCGCCATGACGCTGCACATAGCGCATCAGGCCGTCGCC
>JBOICD010000167.1:0-7398 GCA_050739855.1 Pseudomonas sp. | reverse complement strand
CCGTCAATGAAGGCTGGTTCGGCCAGGACACGAACTATGGAGGCGCCGACAAGCTCGGCCATGCCATGTTTGCCTACACCGGTACCCGGTTGTTGACGCGGGCCTTCGAGTGGGCGGGAAACGATTCAGCAACCGCCCTGAAGCTGGGCCTATGGACATCGGTCGGGACCTTGATGGGGGTCGAGCTGATCGACGGCTTTTCCAGGAAATGGCGCTTCTCAAAAGAAGATGCCATGGCCAATCTTGCAGGCGGCGCACTGGCCTATCTGATGGAGCGGAACCCCGGGCTGGACGCGCTGATCGACCTCCGACTTCAATACAGCTCGCCGTCAGGAGGACACAAATTCGATCCGTTTGGCGACTACTCCAGCCAGCGCTACCTGCTGGTGCTCAAGGCCAGCGGCGTGCCGGCATTCAAGCAGCACCCGCTGCTCAAGTACCTTGAGATTAACCTCGGCTACGGAACGCGCAACTTCGACACGAGCTCGCGTGCGCTGACGCCACCGACCCGCCACGCCTACTTCGGCATATCACTCAACCTGTCGGAGCTGCTGCGCAACACGGTTTACAAGGGCAATGCCAGTCCCTCGCGCACCCAGCGCGTGACCGAGACCGTCTTCGAGTTCATGCAAATCCCCGCAGCCACGCTGCAGGCCGATCACGTCATCCGTTGATTGGTTGATGGCTACCCGGTGGAAACCGATGAGGATATGCCCGACATAAGCCAGTCGCGCCAAGCTGACCACAGCCGACAACAAAGTTGAGTACCTGTGAAGCGCTGGATATTAGGCAATCGCCTAATAAATGCCAAACAAGAAAAAAGCCCACTACCATTTCGATAGCGGGCTTTTCAATGCCGATGCGGCTTATATGGCTCCTCAACCTGGGCTCGAACCAGGGACCTACGGATTAACAGTCCGGCGCTCTACCAACTGAGCTATTGAGGAATGCAGCCTTAGATTATAGCGTTATTTTTCGCGTTTTCTCAGCTGACCGTTTCTTATCAAGCATCCCATCTGCAGTGCCGCGTTGATGCGGCATTCCTGGATCTCACAAAAAAACAAAAAAATTCCTGACGAGTTGTTCTGGGCACGATGCGCTACTAAATTAATAGCAAACAGTGACCTCCACCCCCCAGCCGGAGAGCCCGCAGAACTTGCCGGCTCGGATACCATCTGCCCATGCCTCGCCTCCAACCCCGTTTTTGAAACACGCATGCTGTCGAGATTTTGAGCCATGCGCAAATTGCCGCATCCCGTACCCTGGCTAGCTGCGGGCGAGGATTTTCCTCCACTGGAAGGCGCTTGGGGGCCGCAAGACCCTGCCCCAGGTCTGCTCGCGGCTGGCGCGGCGCTGGATGTACCTACATTGGTTCAGGCTTATTCGCGGGGCATTTTCCCCTGGTTTAGCCTGGGCCAGCCGGTGCTCTGGTGGAGCCCCGACCCCCGCATGGTGCTGCATACCGAAAAATTCAAGCTGCACCGATCCCTGCGCAAAAGCCTGAATCATTTTTTGGGTGATCCGGAATGCGAAATAAGGTTTGATTCAGCCTTTGAGCAAGTCATCAAGGCCTGCGCCAGCCAACCCCGTGCGGGCCAGCCAGGCACCTGGATTGTTCCGGATATGGTGCAAGCCTACAGCAACCTGCATCGGGCCGGGTATGCCCACAGCGTAGAAACATGGATGAGAGGCAAGCTGGTTGGAGGTCTGTATTGCGTGAAACTGGGACGAATGGTATTTGGCGAATCCATGTTCGCCCATCAGTCCGACGCCTCCAAGATTGCATTGGCTGCGCTCGTGGTTTTTTGCCGTGCACACCAGATCACCATGATCGACTGCCAGCAAAACACCCGCCACTTGGCCTCGCTGGGCGCGGCTGAAATTGATCGCACGGATTTCGTGAGGCATCTGGCTCAAAACGTGGAGAAAACCACTCCCCCCTGGCAATTTGAACCCGTATACTGGAACCAGATACTGACGGTTGGAAAGCCGACGCTACCGTGACGCACCTCAAAGACCTGCCTCTGCAAACCTTGCAGTTTTATGCAACGGCGCCCTATCCCTGCAGCTATCTGCCGGGAAAGCAGGCCCGCTCTCAGGTTGCCACGCCCAGTCACCTGATCCACAACGACGCCTACTCGGAACTTGTGACCAACGGGTTTCGGCGTAGTGGCATGTTCACTTATCGCCCTTACTGCGATGGATGCCAAGCCTGCGTTCCACTTCGCGTACCGGTCAAGAGCTTTAAGACAGATCGCAGCCAGCGTCGCGCGTGGAGCCGCCATCAAGCGATGCAGGCGCGCGTGCTCAAACTGTGTTTCATGCCGGAGCACTACCAGCTCTACCTGCGCTATCAGAACGGCAGGCATGCGGGCGGGGGAATGGACCATGACAGCATCGACCAATACACGCAATTCCTGCTGCAAAGCCGCGTGAATTCGCGGCTTGTGGAGTTTCGGGAAAGCCTGCCCAATGGCGAGGCAGGCGCACTGAAGATGGTCTCAATTCTTGACGTGCTGGAAGACGGCATCTCGGCGGTTTATACGTTTTATGAACCGGACACCCGAGCCAGCTATGGCAATTACAGCGTACTTTGGCAAATAGAGCAGGCCAAGCGGCTTGAGCTGCCGTACGTGTATTTGGGCTACTGGATAGCTCAAAGTCCAAAGATGAACTACAAGGCCGGATTCAAGCCGAACGAAATACTTCTGGATGGCCAATGGATTCCCTCTCATGCGGCTACCCGGCAACCTAAAACGGACTGACCCTGGCCAAAGGAAACACTACCGGACACCAGCAAAAAATCAGCAGATGCATTGTGATTTCACAGCGTAAAATTTAATGCGTATAGTCTGCACATGAAAAAGTCCGACGCCCCCCTCGCCGCTGTCCCGACCGTTCAGGTCATTGAACGCATGTTCACTTTGCTGGAAATTCTCGCCAATCGCGAAGAGGCGGTGTCCCTCAAGGAGATCAGCGAAAAATCCGGGCTTCACCCCTCCACCGCCCACCGCATACTGAATGACCTGGCCACTGGACGTTTTGTCGACCGCCCCTCGGCGGGCAACTATCGGCTGGGCATGCGACTCCTGGAGCTCGGCAATCTCGTCAAGGCGCGATTGAATGTGCGCGACGCAGCCCTCACGCCGATGCGCGAACTGCACAAGCTTACCCAGCAGCCCGTCAACCTGAGCATGCGGCAGGGTGATGAAATTGTGTATGTGGAGCGTGCTTACAGCGAGCGATCCGGGATGCAGGTGGTGCGAGCCATCGGTGGGCGGGCGCCGCTGCATTTAACCTCGGTGGGCAAGCTGTTTCTGGCTTTTGACGATCCCCAACGACTACGCACCTATGCCACTCGTACCGGCCTGTCGGGACAGACCCGAAACAGCATCACGCAGTTATCGGTGCTGGAACGCGAACTCGCCAAAGCGCGGCAATACGGCATCGCGCGCGACAATGAAGAGTTGGAATTGGGCGTGCGCTGCATGGCCGCCGGCATCTACGACGATCAGAACAAGCTGGTGGCAGGTCTTTCCATTTCGGCGCCCGCCGACAGGCTCGATGAGCACTGGCTACCCAAACTGCAGGCGACTGCCAACGAAATTTCAGCCGCGCTGGGCTACAAACCCAAGTAAAACGTGAGCGAGCCACGTTGGCTCTGCATCAAGTACAAGTAGCGATGCAAATAGTGCAGGCTACCCGCACGAAACATCAACCGCCAATCTGGCTGGCTGAAGCGCTGATGTCTATCTTGTTATCGGTCAACGGGGTTGACTCTACCCAACGACGCACGCGCTCGGCATCACCCAGGCGACTGAGCTTGCCGGCAGAATCGAGAAACACCATGATCAGCTTGCGGCCGGCGATCTTGGTCTGCATCACGAGGCACTGACCAGCTTCAGAGATGTAGCCGGTTTTCTGCAGACCGATGTCCCAGTCCGGATTCTTCACCAGGCGGTTCGTGTTGTTATATTGCAGCGTGCGTTTGCCAACAGCCACTTGATAGCCAGTGGACGTGGACAATTCGCGAAGTATTGGGTCAGCATGCGCGGCATTGACCAGCGTGGCCAAGTCTTGCGCACTGGACTGGTTGCGGCTGGAAAGGCCCGTGGGCTCCACATAGCTCGTGTCATTCATGCCCAGCATTTTTGCCTTGGCGTTCATCAGGTTGACGAACGTGGGCATGCCACCGGGGTAGGTGCGACCCAAAGCATGCGCCGCACGATTTTCGCTCGACATCAGGGCCAGATGCAGCAACTCTCCACGGGTCAGCGTGGTACCGATCCTGAGCCGGGAACTGCTGCCTTTTTCGGTGTCGACGTCATCCTGCGTCACCGTGATCATCTCGTCCATGGGCAGCTTTGCACCGCTGATGATGACGCCGGTCATCAATTTGGTGAGCGACGCGATCGGCAACACGGCGTGGTCATTTTTGCTGAACAGCACTTCACGCGTATCCTGATCAATGACCAGCGCCACGCTAGACTTCAACTCCAGTGGATCCTGGGCCCCATGCAGGCCGGCAATCTGACCGAAAGAGGGTTTGGCGGGAACAGCCGCACGAAGAATGGTTCTACCCTTTGTACCCGCTGTAAAACGGGCACTCTTGCGGGCGACGATGACTTTCTTGGTAGCAGTGGCCTTGGTGGCACGCTGCTTTTTCACAATCTCGCTCTTATTGGTTGCCGCATTGGATACCGGCGCCGCCAGTGCAGCAAATAAGGCCAGGAATCCAACGATTTTTAATGCGCGATTGAAAATCTGATTAGACATGGTGAATTTTGCCTGACGTAGATTGCAATGTAAGGAATGGATGCAGTGTATACAAATAGAAAAAGTCACGCAATATCAAAAACTTGCGTGACTTTCCTAAAAACTCATCAGTTTCAGGTGGCGTAGCGACCCAAGAACACTATTTTCACCACAACATCTCTCTAAGTCATTGAATTTAAATGATTATTTTCGACGTCAGCCTTGCGCGGCAACGCGATCAGCCTTGCTCTGAAGCTTGTTCAACGCACTCAGATAGGCTTTCGCCGACGCCACCACGATATCCGGGTCCGCCCCGACGCCGTTAACCACACGCCCACTATTTTGTAACCGCACGGTGACTTCACCTTGGCTCTCGGTGGATCCGCTGATGGCGTTCACGGAATACAGCACCATCTCCGCTCCGCTCTTCACATGCGTTTCGATGGCCTTGAGCGAAGCATCCACTGGGCCATTGCCGTCCGATTCGCCTCGCATTTCCTTGCCGGCCACGGTGAACACAACGACCGCATGCGGCCGCTCGCCGGTTTCGCTGTGCTGTGCCAGGGACACGAACCCGTACTGCTCCTGGTGGTCATGGGTAACGCTTTCGTCGCTGACCAGCGCCAGGATGTCTTCATCGAATATCTCGCTTTTTCGATCGGCCAGTTCCTTGAACCTGGCAAAGGCCGTATTGATGTCAGCCTCGCTTTCCAGCGCCACGCCGAGATCCTGCAGGCGTTGCTTGAAGGCATTGCGGCCGCTGAGCTTGCCCAGCACCATTTTGCTGGCGCTCCAGCCCACATCTTCCGCGCGCATGATCTCGTAAGTCTCGCGCGCCTTCAGCATGCCATCCTGGTGAATGCCCGAGGCATGTGCAAAGGCGTTGGCGCCCACCACGGCCTTGTTGGGCTGCACCACGAAGCCGGTGGTCTGGCTGACCATGCGGCTCGCCGCCACGATATGCAGCGGATCGATGTTCATGTCGAGCTTGAAATAGTCCCTGCGTGTTTTCACGGCCATGACGATCTCTTCGAGCGAGCAGTTGCCGGCGCGCTCGCCCAGCCCGTTGATCGTGCATTCCACCTGCCGCGCACCGCCAATCATCACGCCCGCCAGCGAATTGGCAACGGCCATGCCCAGGTCGTTGTGACAATGAACGGACCAGATGGCCTTGTCACTGTTGGGCACGCGTTCGCGCAGCGTCCTGATGAAATGGCCATAAAGCTCCGGCACCGCATAACCCACGGTATCCGGGACATTAATGGTCGTGGCGCCCTCGTCAATCACGGCTTCAAGCACGCGGCACAGGTAGTCAACGTCGCTGCGATAGCCGTCCTCGGGACTGAACTCGACATCCGCCACCAGATTGCGGGCAAAACGCACAGAGAGCCTGGCCTGTTCCAGTACCTGCTCCGGTGTCATGCGCAGCTTCTTTTCCATGTGCAGCGCGCTGGTGGCGATGAAGGTATGAATACGGGCGTTGTTGGCGCCCTTGAGTGCTTCAGCAGCGCGAGAAATATCGCGGTCATTGGCGCGCGACAGCGAGCAAATGGTGGAGTCCCGGATCGTATTGGCGATCGCCTGGACGGCCTCGAAATCGCCGTTGGAGCTTGCCGCAAATCCGGCCTCGATCACGTCCACTTTCAGACGCTCCAGCTGACGCGCAATGCGCAGTTTTTCATCTTTCGTCATGGACGCGCCGGGCGACTGCTCGCCATCGCGCAAGGTGGTATCAAAAATGATCAGTTTGTCGGTCATGGCAGATTCCTGGTGGACTGGTCGCTGTACTGCAGGCCTCAATGCGCAATGGTAGCCGCAACGGCACCTTGTCCGGCCTTGCTGCGCTGCAGGCCCGAGACAATCGCCTTGAGCGACGCCGAGACGATATTGCCGTCCATGCCGATACCAAAGAGCGTCTGGTCGTTGATCCGCAGCTCCAGGTAAGCCACGGCCTGCGCGCTGGCGCCGGAGCCAATGGCGTGCTCGTGGTAATCGAGAACGCGAACCGCATGGCCGGTCGCCGCATTGAGACCCGCGACAAAGGCATCAATCGGGCCCGTGCCTCTCCCTGCAACCTGATGGCTGGCCCCGGCGATTTGCACATCGGCCTTGATGTTGAACGACTTGCCGCCGGCTCCGCCTGTTTCTTCAATCACGAGATGCTGGGGCGCGGCGACAGTCTGAACGCCATATTCCTTTTCAAGCAGCGCAAAAATATCCTGCGCTGTCAGCTCCTTGCCGGTCGCATCCATCACGCCCTGCACCACCTGGCTGAATTCGATCTGCAGCCGGCGCGGAAGCTCCAGGCCAAACTCGCTCTCGAGCAGATAGGCAATACCGCCCTTGCCCGACTGGCTGTTGACACGAATCACCGCTTCATAGCTGCGGCCGAGGTCCTTCGGATCGATGGGCAGGTAGGGCATGTCCCAGATATCGCCCTCCTTGCGCGCAGCGAACGCCTTTTTGATCGCATCCTGGTGTGAACCCGAGAATGACGTATACACGAGATCACCCGCATAAGGATGACGCGGATGCACGGGCAACTGGTTGCAGTATTCCACCGTGCGGCGTATCTCGTCGATTTCAGAGAAATCGAGGCCCGGCGATACACCCTGCGTGTAAAGGTTGAGCGCAACATTGACG
>JBOICD010000166.1:0-7466 GCA_050739855.1 Pseudomonas sp. | reverse complement strand
GCCGAGGTGGTAGGCAAGCACCTCGTCGGTGTTGAACACCAACCCAACAGGATCGTAAGCGGCCAGCGAACACACCTTCAGAAATCCGGAATTAAGGGCGATGGTGTCCGCGTATTTTTAAGCGGACGCGATCACCCTTATCGCCAGGATTTCCATGCGCCAACGAAGCTCTTATCCGAAACCCTTCTAAGCCCAGGTCGTTCAGGAATGCCTGCAACCTGGGGCGACCGTATCCAGTGTCGCCATCAGCCACGGCATCAACGCCAATGTCATCCGCAAATGGATGCCGCTCTATCGAGGCCAGCCTGCAACAACCTCGCTGCCAGCCTTCGTCCCGTTAAAAGCCGCACCTAAACGGCCAGCCGAAGCGTCAGCGATCATCGAGTTGCCCATGGCCGGGCAAGTGATGACCGTCAAATGGCCAACCTCAGATCCCGAGGGCTGCGCGCAATTTATCCGGGCTGTCGCTCGATGATCCGCATCGATGCAATCTGGCTGGCCACCGAGCCGATGGACATGCGCGCCGGCACCGAAACGGCATTGGCCCGGGTGATTGCGGTGTTCGGTGCGGCGAAGCCGCACTGCGCTTATCTGTTCGCCAATCGCCGGGCTAACCGGATGAAAGTGCTGGTGCACGATGGCGTCGGCGTCTGGCTTGCCGCGCGTCGACTGAATCAAGGCAAGTTTCACTGGCCCAGCATTCGCCATGGTTGCGAGGTCGAACTCGAAAGTGAACAACTCCAGGCGTTGGTACTGGGCCTGCCGTGGCAACGAGTCGGCGCAGGTGGTGTGATCAGCATGCTGTAATCGCCGGCCATTTGACTGGTCTGCTTGTCGTCGTCCTGCGCTTGCTCTGGCACAATCGGCGGCATGACTTTCTCGCCCAACCTCGATCAGATGACCCCGGAACAGCTTCGTGCCTTGGCGGCACAGGCGTTGCAGTTGCAGTCCCAGGTCGAGGCGATGAGCAGGAAGATCCAGAACGATGAAATCCTCATCGAACAGTTCAAGTTCGAAATCGCCCTGCTCAAACGCCACAAGTTTGCCAAGCGCAGCGAGCAAATCAGCCCGGCGCAAGGCAGCTTGCTGGATGACCTGCTCAATACAGACCTTGAAGCTATCGAGGCAGAACTAAAACAGCTTCTTCCCGCTTCGTCACAGGCCGAGCCACGGCAATCACCCAAACGTGCACCATTGCCGCCGCAGTTTCCGCGTACCGTGATTCGCCACGAGCCAGAAAACACTCTGTGCGCCTGTGGCTGCCAACTTCAGCGTAATGGGGAAGACGTCAGCGAGAAGCTGGATTACACGCCGGGCGTGTTTACCGTCGAGCAACATGTGCGTGGCAAATGGGCCTGCCGTCAGTGCGAAACTCTGATTCAGGCGCCGGTGCCAGCGCAGGTCATCGACAAAGGTATTCCAACCGCAGGCCTGTTGGCCCATGTGATGGTGGCCAAGTTTTCCGATCACTTGCCGCTCTACCGGCAGGAGAAAATCTTTGGCCGCGCCGGGCTGGCGATTGCTCGCTCGACTTTGGCCCAGTGGGTCGGACAGACCGGCGTGCGACTCCAGCCGCTGGTCGATGCGCTGCGTGAAGCTGTGCTGAAACAGGGCGTGATTCACGCTGACGAAACACCGGTTCAAATGCTTGCGCCGGGCGAGAAGAAAACCCACCGGGCTTACGTCTGGGCCTACAGCACTACGCCGTTTTCGGCACTCAAAGCTGTGGTTTACGATTTCAGCCCAAGCCGTGCAGGCGAACATGCGCGCAACTTCCTGGGCGACTGGAGCGGCAAGTTGGTCTGCGATGACTTCGCTGGCTACAAAGCTGGTTTTGAGCAAGGCATCACTGAAATCGGCTGCATGGCCCACGCCCGTCGCAAGTTTTTCGATCTGCATGTTGCGAACAAAAGCCAGTTGGCCGAACAAGCGCTACACTCGATCAGCGGCTTGTACGAGATCGAACGCCAGACGCGGGACATGAGTGATGAAGATCGCTGACGAATACGTCAGGAACTGGCGGTACCGATCAGCAAAACACTGCATGACTGGATGTTGGCCCAGCGCGACCTGGTGCCCAACGGATCAGCCACAGCTAAAGCCCTCGATTACAGCCTGAAACGCTGGGTAGCGCTGACGCGCTACCTGGACGATTGAGCTGTGCCCATCGACAACAACCAGGTCGAGAACCAGATACGGCCGTGGGCACTCGGACGCTCGAACTGGCTGTTCGCCGGGTCACTGCGCAGTGGCAAGCGGGCGGCTGCAATCATGAGCCTGATCCAGTCAGCGCGCATGAATGGGCATGATCCGAATGCCTACCTTAAAGATGTGCTGACGCGGTTGCCGACGCAACGGGCCAGTGAGATCGGGCAGCTACTGCCGCATCAGTGGGTACCGGCCTAGCTGCAACAAGGTGATTTCTGAGTGGACAATAGTTCGACAATCCAAGTGATTATCTCAGATGACCCCATTCGGTGGCGGTTACTCGAAATAGTGCGCTCCTTGGGATTGCCAGACTGCTGGATCGGAGCAGGCTTTGTACGAAACGCGGTTTGGGATTATCTGCACGGGCGTGATTCATCCCCGATCTCAACAGACGTTGATGTCATCTGGTTTGATGCACAACGCTGCACACCAGAGCAAGATGAAGCCCTGGAAGCAGTTCTCAGAGATCTAGAGCCGAACGTATTATGGTCTGTGAAAAATCAAGCGAGAATGCATGTTCAGAACGGCGATAAGCCATATCTCTCAGCGACCGACGCAATGCGCTACTGGCCAGAAACCGCAACGGCGGTAGCCGTAGCACTGCGAGAGAAAGGCTCATGCGAGGTCGCGGCGCCCTTGGGGCTTGATGATCTTTTTGACTTGATTATCAGGCCAGCGGGGAGGTTCGCCACGGAGAAAACTGCGATCTATCAAAGCCGCCTCAAGTCCAAAAACTGGGTGAAAATCTGGCCGCAGCTCAAGCTTGCGCTCGTAGCGGTACCTCCCATCCCTCCGACAAAGTAACTTAGCCGGACGCATATCTTTTAGGAGAGAACCATCAAGGCTTTATCAATTGTACGGCCCAGTGGCAGTCGAATCGCTTCTGGCCAGAAAACACTCGAAGTCCGTCGTTGGCATCCAGACTTACAACCTACCGAGGATCTTCTGATTGTCGACAATGGGCGTTTTCTTCATGCCGACGGGGAGGAAGATGATGACGGTATTGCGGTCGCGATTGTGCGCGTAAAAACCGTGCGTCCGTTCATCCTGGCTGACATGGAAGCAGCCTGCGCAAGTTATTTTGAAGACGGCTGGCTCGCATGGGAGTTGAGTGACATAAGGCCAATATCCCCTGTTACCATCCGCGCGGCGCGGGGTATCTACGAGGTAGATTTCCTGCATACAGAAGAACCCTGAACATTGAGCAAGATGTGTTGGGCAGACGCTTACGCTCGATGGGCTGGAGATGCTGAATCATTGATGGGCTTCGTTCGTAGGCAGAACTCCAGAAGTGGATGGTTATGGCTTGATAGACAGGGACTCCCAGCTGTCTAGGCTAAAGCCATTCTGTATCAACTGGTCTCGAGCTGAGCTGATCACCGAGACGAGCCGGTCTACATTTGAAAACTGGTTCTTCAGCATTTCTTCCACAACCAGCGCCGGATGATCTGAGTTATCGAACACCCTGAACCGCAGGCGGTGCCCATAGTCCCAAGGCTCAGCTACGCAGCGAAGAGGCGTGAATGCAGATTCGACTATCTGTGCTGCTTTAATTGCGGTGAGGTGCTTAGCCATTGGCTTAGACATTGGCTTAGACATTGAATGTGCTCTAAGTAAATGTTTCACCATATTTTGTACCAATCACTTTGTTATCACGTTTAGGGTTGAGTGGAACCCCCGTATTTACTGGGTTTCATAACACCTACGCACATTGAAACCAAGAAATATCATTGGAGTATGGCTCAGTTGCTGTAGTCTCTCCTGTGATTGCCGCTGCCGCCCTTGGTCAAAATCTAGTTACGCTTGTGACCTGTGCCAACACTATGAGCGGCTCTGGTCAGACGATGAAAGCAAGGCAGTCGCCTAACCTGCGCGTTGGACCCGTGCCGACTCATCTAGGTGCTCCAGCGAAACTGCTATCGTCGAATCCCGCAGTTTGATTGTGGCCACCCAGTCAATCCCTTGTGCCAACAGCAGCGGGCAGACGTTGACCTGGAGTGTACCGTAGCGCGGGAACCACTGGCCATCACGCAGCGAGCACGAAGGCGCTTATGTGGAGCGCTCGAAAGTCGGGTTCGCGGGTGAAGGTTCCCTCAGGGAAGAGCACCAACTACTGACCGATCTGTAGCGCCTTGACCAACGACTCGGTGTCTGCGGCGCTGCGCTGCAGGTCGAAGCGTTCGACGAAGCGGGTGCCGAACTTGCGCAGAAACCGGCAGGCGACCCACTGGTCAACCAGTTCGCGCTTGGCAATGAAACTCAACCGCGGCGGTAGGGCCGTACAAAGAACGAGGCCGTCGAGGTAGCTGGCATGGTCGGCGGTCAGCAACACTCACCCCGGACTCAGGCAAATGCTCCAGCCCCTTGACGCTGAACGGTACACCCGCCAAATTGGTGGCGTCTCCGTGTGGCAAAATGTTCAAGTTAGGGTTTCCTATCACGGCTTTACGCAACTCTTCATCGGCCTTTACGAAGGCTGGGGGACAATGAAATTCGAGGAATCTACGATTCACTGCTGGACGACGATGAGCCATGCGCTGGTTCGGGGGGTTGATAGAGCCCGAGCACTTGCTATCGGTTCGGTTACCGCCGTGTCGGAGCCGACTCGCCAGAGGGCACGATGATCAGGATATCTGTGGCTGCGCATGACTTCCTTCCCGCCTGTGCTCTACTCATCCTCGAAACGGTGCTAGCTCGACTCTCAACGGCAGGCTCTGGGCGCTATCAAGACATAAGAAGGTTGGCCGGCCAAAGATGAAGCGGAGGGCATGAGGCGGTTCCAGAAGGGCGGAATGTTCACTGATCCACTCGCCACTTCGTTCTGCGCTGACTATGCTGGGCTGCAGGAAAGGGAGTGAGGTGTGGCATGGTTGATCGCGAACTGCTTGAACTGTCAGGCAAAGCTGGCAGGACTGAACGGTGCAATGCCGGCTCAGGCGATTTTTTTTACTGCTCGGGTTGCGACAAGCCCTGGGATCTCCAGGCGAATAGGGGGAGCCCGCAGAATTCGGAAAAAATCGTACTACAAGGGCTTCCCCATTGAGCGCAAGCGCAATAGCGATTGTGTTGCTTACTGCTGCGCGTGCCGGATCGACGTAAGAAGGTGAAGGACTGCGGTACTACAAACGGTCATATTGAGCTGATGGCTCGGACCCTGATGAAAGACGCACGTGAGGACCTCGTTCGCTAACCGGGACTGAAATCCCCATACGATTTTCAGGTATACCCCACGCAGGTCCAACCCGCTTCACATCAACGACGGCAGTGCACATTGATCCTCTTTATCCGCTCATGATCCCGCCTTGGCGCCGCAAAGATCCGGTACTTACGCGTCAGTTGGTTCTACCTGTTCAATCTTGAACGTGTCGCCGAAATGCAGGACGGCCCAGGCCATTCTTGCATTCTTGGCGGCAATCGCGACGGCAGCACGCCAATAACCGCGACGTTCAATTAGATTGCGGATCCAGCGACTGAGTGGGTCTTGCTTATCGCCCAGATTGGCCATTACAGATCGAGCCCCGAGCACCAGTAGACTCCGTAAATAGGCATCCCCGGCTTTGGTGATACTCCCCAAGCGCTGCTTTCCGCCGCTACTGTATTGACCCGGTGTCAGTCCGAGCCATGCGGCCACTTGGCGGCCATTTCTGAAGTCGTGCCCATCCCCAATACTGGCAACCAAGGCACTCGCCGTGGTCGAGCCAACCCCGCGTAATTGCAGCAACCTACGGCTACGATCATCTTCACGAGCAATCTGGCTGATTGCTCGATCAAGTTCTACCAGGCGGTCCTCGATATGGCTGGTGTGTTCCAACAGTTCACTCATGCACCGTCTCGCCCAGCCAGGCAAACTGTCCAGATAGGGGCCAATCTCTCTTCTCAATCGCTCTGGGCTTGGCGCCAGGACCACCCCAAATTCAGAAAGTAATCCCCGCAGTCGGTTGTAAGAAGCGGTGCGCTCTTCGATAAATCCCTGCCGAGTGCGATGAAGGCAAAGAGTCGCCTGTTGATGCTCATCCTTGACGGGTACGAACCGCATGCTGGGTCGGGTCACTGCCTCACAGATTGCAGCAGCATCTGCTGCATCATTCTTACCGCGCTTACCTGACATCCGATAAGGAGCAACGAGTTTAGGAGCCATCAACCTGACAGTATGTCCGTACTGAACAAACACCCTCGCCCAGTGGTGCGCCCCTGAGCAAGCCTCCATACCAATCAAACACGGCGGTAACTGCGCGATCAATGGCACCAATTGATCACGCGCAACCTTCGGTTTCACCAATATGGCTTTGCCAGCCTCATTGACGCCGTGAACGGCGAACACCGTCTTGGCTAAATCGATTCCCACCGTGATAACTGACATCGGCTTCCCCTCCGGTAATTGATGAAGCTATGAAACTTCATCATGGCACCTGGATGTCGCCTCGCGACTTTCGCCGCGGACTTGGACGGGGAAGTCCCTTTCATTCGCTAAGCACTCGGCCTGTCAGGTTGAGGCCATAGAGGGTGACGCAGAGGCGTCAGAAAATGCAGAAAGCGGCCCTACCCTGACGCGAGGCGAGTGACCCGCCTGACGCCCGGTTGAGGTGTACTTCAACTGGACGTGACAGCGGGTTACGCTGGTTTCAGCGGTAAACTTCTCGACGGTTGCCAAGCTGTACAACCAGTATCCGCAAGGCACCGTCCTGAATCTCGCAGATTACTCGATAGTCTCCTACGCGATACCGCCACAAGCCACCCAATGGGCCTGTAAGCGCCTTGCCAGTAGTTCGCGGATCATCCCTGCTGGACACCCGCTCATCCATAAAATCAAGAATGCGCTTCGCTGACTGCTTGTCGAGCTTGCGCAACTGTGTTTTGGCCGTGTCGGTGTAATCAATCGTCCAGGCCAAGGTCTTTCCTTACGTCCGCAGCAGAGTGAACGACCTCTGTATTTTTACGGACACGCTCCAGGACTTCAGCCGCGAGGTAGTAATCCTCAAGGTCAGTTAGGCCATGATCGATGATTTCGCGCAGATAATACGCCTTGGTGCGCCCGGTGCTGGTCGCCAAAAAGTCTAGGCGCTGCTCGGTTTCGGGTGCCAAGCGAATGGAAGTGGCCATATCTAAGGCTCCTATGTGATACGTGTATTCACTGTATCACGAATCTACGAGGCAGCACCAAGTAGGTGGCGGTCGAGTGCTTAGCGAATGAAAGGGACTTCCCCGTCCAAGTCCGCGGCGAAAGTCGCGAGGCGACATCCAGGTGCCATGATGAAGTT
>JBOICD010000165.1:0-7571 GCA_050739855.1 Pseudomonas sp. | reverse complement strand
GGCGTCGGCGATGCGCTTGGCCAGGGCCAGCGCTTCGGCGTCCAGTCCTTCGACGGCAGGGGCGCTCGGGTCGATGGCGTGGGCCACGGCGAAACCGATACGGGCCAGGTCGTCAGGCGCTGCGTGTACGCATTCTTCAGCGACGTCATCGAGCTTGGTTTCGGCCAGGCTGGCGATGAACAGCGGGTACATGGCGTGTTGGCCGATGTTTTTCACCGCAGCATCGAGCCATGGCTGAACGCGCATGGCATCGGCCATGGCTTCGGCCTTGCCCTTGACCGACTGGCGCAGGGCCAGGGCCACGCGGGCAGCAGTCTGGGTCAGGTCTTCGCCGAGGACGAACACGGCATCGTGGTCTTCCATCTCGCGCAGGGTCGGCACCGGCAGCGGGCTGTTGTTGAGGACCTGCAGGGCCAGACGTACACGCGCCAGTTCACCGGCTTCCATACCCGAGTAGAAGTGCTCGGCACCGACCAGCTCGCGCAGGCCGTAGTTGCTTTCCAGGCTGGCGCGTGGCGAGCCGATACCGACGATGTTGCGACCGCGCAGCATGTCGGCGGCCTTGTCCAGCGCAGCATCCAGGCTCAGCTTGGTGCCGTCGGCCAGCAGTGGCTGACGTGGACGGTCTTCGCGGTTGACGTAGCCATAACCGAAACGGCCACGGTCACAGAGGAAGTACTGGTTGACCGAACCGTTAAAGCGGTTTTCGATCCGGCGCAGTTCGCCGTAACGCTCACCCGGGCTGATGTTGCAACCGCTGGAGCAGCCATGGCAGATGCTTGGGGCGAACTGCATGTCCCACTTACGGTTGTAGCGCTCGGAGTGGGTCTTGTCGGTGAATACACCGGTCGGGCAGACCTCGGTGAGGTTACCGGAGAACTCGCTTTCCAGTACGCCGTCTTCAACGCGACCGAAGTAGACGTTGTCGTGGGCACCGAATACGCCCAGGTCGGTACCGCCGGCGTAGTCCTTGTAGTAACGCACGCAACGGTAGCAGGCGATGCAGCGGTTCATCTCGTGGGCGATGAACGGGCCGAGCTCCTGGTTCTGGTGGGTACGCTTGGTGAAACGGTAGCGGCGCTCGTTGTGGCCGGTCATTACCGTCATGTCTTGCAGGTGGCAGTGACCGCCTTCCTCACAGACCGGGCAGTCGTGCGGGTGGTTGGTCATCAGCCATTCGACGACGCTGGCGCGGAACGCCTTGGACTCTTCGTCGTCGATGGAAATCCAGGTGCCATCGGTGGCTGGGGTCATGCAGGACATGACGATACGACCGCGGGTGTCGTTCTCGTCGGTGTACTGCTTGACCGCGCACTGGCGGCAGGCGCCGACGCTACCGAGCGCCGGGTGCCAGCAAAAATAGGGGATGTCGAGGCCGAGCGACAGACACGCCTGTAACAGGTTGTCTGCACCGTTGACTTCGAGCGCTTTGCCGTCTACGTGGATAGTGGCCATGGTTCAAAGTTCTTCGTTGGCCCGCGTCTGCGGGCGTGGCTAATGGAAATCTGTGTGCCTGCGGCCCGCGCAGGGACTACCTGGCGAGCCGTCGAGGCAGCGGGTGGCACGGACCACCCGCATTTCATTTGTTATGCGCCGACGACGATCGGCTTGGCCAGGTTCGGGCGCAGGGCTTCGCTGCCTGTAACAGGTGCGACGCCGGCCTCGAACTCCGGACGGAAATACTTGATGGCGCTACCCAGCGGCTCGACGGCACCCGGTGCGTGGGCGCAGAAGGTGCGGCCAGGGCCGAGGAAGTTGACCAGGCCCAGCAGGGTCTCGATGTCTTCCGCCTTGCCTTGTCCCTTCTCCAGGGCGCGCAGCATCTTCACACTCCACGGCAGGCCATCGCGGCACGGGGTGCACCAGCCGCACGACTCGCGGGCGAAGAACTCCTCCATGTTGCGCAACAGCGAAACCATGTTGATGCTGTCGTCCACCGCCATCGCCAGGCCGGTACCCATACGGGTGCCAACCTTGGCGATGCCACCGGCATACATTTGTGCATCGAGGTGCTCGGGCAGCAGGAAACCGGTACCGGCACCGCCAGGCTGCCAGCACTTGAGCTTGTAGCCGTCGCGCATGCCGCCGGCGTAGTCTTCGAACAGCTCGCGGGCGGTAACGCCAAATGGCAGTTCCCACAGGCCCGGGTTCTTGACCTTGCCGGAGAAGCCCATCAGCTTGGTACCGTGGTCTTCAGAGCCTTCGCGAGCCAGCGACTTGTACCAGTCGACGCCGTTGCCGACGATGGCCGGCACGTTGCACAGGGTCTCGACGTTGTTCACGCAGGTCGGCTTGCCCCAGACGCCGACGGCGGCAGGGAAGGGCGGCTTGGAGCGCGGGTTGGCGCGGCGGCCTTCGAGGGAGTTGATCAGTGCGGTTTCTTCACCGCAGATGTAACGCCCGGCGCCGGTGTGCACGAACAGCTCGAAGTCAAAGCCGCTGCCGAGGATGTTCTTGCCCAGCAGGCCTGCGGCCTTGGCTTCATCGATGGCGCGGTTGAGGTTCTTCGCCGCGGTGGTGTATTCACCACGCAGGAAGATGTAGCCACGGTAAGCCTTCAGCGCGCGGGCGCTGATCAGCATGCCCTCGACCAGCAGATGGGGCTGTTGCTCCATCAGCATGCGGTCTTTCCAGGTGTTGGGCTCCATTTCATCCGCGTTGCACAGCAGGTAGCGGATGTTCATCGATTCGTCTTTGGGCATCAGGCCCCATTTGACGCCGGTGGGGAAGCCCGCACCGCCACGGCCCTTGAGGCCGGAATCTTTGACGGTCTGGACGATATCGTCCTGGGACATCTGCGCCAGGGCCTTGCGGGCGGCAGCATAGCCGTCCTTGGCCTGGTACTCGTCCAGCCAGACCGGCTCGCCGTCGTCGCGCAGGCGCCAGGTCAGCGGATGCGTCTCGGCGCTGCGGGCAATGCGGTTGGCCGGGCCGAAGGAAGTGATGGTCATACGTAACCCTCCAGCAACTTGGAAACGCCAGCAGGCTGGACATCGCCAAAGGTGTCGTCGTCGATCATCAGCGCCGGGGCCTTGTCGCAGTTACCCAGGCAGCACACTGGCAGCAGGGTGAAGCGGCCGTCGGCGGTGGTCTGGCCCAGGCCAATACCCAGCTCGCTCTGGATCTGGCTGACCACGGACTCGTGGCCGCCGATGTAGCAGACCATGCTGTCGCAAACGCGGATGATGTGCCGGCCAACCGGCTGACGGAAGATCTGACTATAGAAGGTTGCTACGCCTTCGACGTCGCTGGCGGGAATGCCGAGCACTTCGCCGATGGCATAGATGGCGCCGTCCGGCACCCAGCCGCGTTCCTTCTGAACGATCTTCAGGGCTTCGATGGACGCCGCGCGCGGGTCCTCGTAGTGATGCATCTCGTGCTCGATGGCCGAGCGCTCGGTTTCGCTCAGGGCGAAACGGTCGGTTTGGATAAGCGTGCTGTTCATGCTTAGCGGTCCACGTCAGCCATAACGAAGTCGATACTGCCCAGGTACGCAATGAGGTCCGCGACCATGCTGCCGCGGATCACCGAAGGGATCTGCTGCAGGTGCGGGTAGCTCGGGGTGCGAATCCGGGTGCGGTAGCTCATGGTGCCGCCGTCGCTCGTCAGGTAGTAACTGTTGATGCCCTTGGTCGCCTCAATCATCTGGAAGGATTCGTTGGCCGGCATGACCGGGCCCCACGAAACCTGCAGGAAGTGGGTGATCAGGGTTTCGATGTGCTGCAGGGTGCGCTCTTTCGGCGGCGGCGTGGTCAGCGGGTGATCCGCTTTGTACGGGCCTTCCGGCATGTTGCGCAGGCACTGGTCGATGATGCGGATACTCTGGCGCATCTCCTCGACACGGACCATGCAGCGATCGTAGGCATCGCCGTTGTGGGCCAGCGGTACTTCGAACTCGAAGTTCTCGTAGCCGGAGTAAGGGCGGGCTTTGCGCAGGTCGAAGTCCAGACCGGTGGAACGCAGGCCGGCACCGGTGACGCCCCATTCCAGGGCCTCTTTGGTGTTGTACTGGGCAACGCCGATGGTCCGGCCCTTGAGGATGCTGTTCTGCAGGGCGGCCTTGGTGTACTCGTCGAGGCGCTTTGGCAGCCATTCGACGAAGTCTTTCACCAGTTTTTCCCAGCCGCGCGGCAGGTCGTGGGCGACACCACCGATGCGGTACCAGGCCGGGTGCAGGCGGAAACCGGTGATGGCTTCGATCACGGTGTAGGCACGCTGACGGTCGGTAAAGGTAAAGAACACCGGGGTCATGGCGCCGACGTCCTGGATGTAGGTACCCAGGAACAGCAGGTGGCTGGTGATCCGGAAGAACTCGGCCAGCATGATGCGGATCACGTCGACCTTCTGTGGCACCTGGATGCCGGCCAGCTTCTCGACCGCGAGCACGTACGGCAGGTTGTTCATCACCCCGCCGAGGTAGTCGATACGGTCGGTGTAGGGAATGAAGCTGTGCCAGGACTGACGCTCGGCCATCTTCTCGGCACCACGGTGGTGGTAACCGATGTCCGGGACGCAGTCGACGATCTCTTCGCCGTCCAGCTGCAGGACGATACGGAAGGCACCGTGAGCCGAAGGGTGGTTCGGGCCCAGGTTGAGGAACATGTAGTCCTCGTTGGTGCCCTGGCGTTTCATGCCCCAGGCTTCAGGGTTGAAGCGCGCGGCTTCTTCCTCAAGCTGCTGCTTGGCCAGGGTCAGGCTGTACGGATCGAACTCGGTGGCGCGCGCAGGGTAGTCCTTGCGCAGCGGGTGACCTTCCCAGGTCGGCGGCATCATGATCCGGGTCAGGTGCGGGTGGCCGGCAAAGTCGATGCCGAACATGTCCCAGACTTCGCGCTCGTACCAGTTGGCGTTGGGCCAGATACCGGTCACGGTCGGCAGGTTCAGGTCGCCTTCGCTCAAGGCCACCTTGATCATCACGTCGCTGTTCCGTTCCACCGAGAGCAGGTGGTAGAACACGCTGAAGTCGGCACTTGGCAGGCCACGGCGCTGGGTGCGCAGACGTTCGTCCACACCATGCAGGTCGTAGAGCATGCTGTACGGTTTGGCGACATTGCGCAGGAAGCTCAGGACTTCCTTGAGTTTGGCACGGGTAACCCAAAGCACCGGCATGCCGGTGCGGGTTTCCTGGGCGACGAACGCCTCGGGGCCAAATTTGTTGTTCAGTTCGACAACCACATCCTGGTCGTCAGCCTTGTAAGGCGGGATATAAATAGCGGTGTCCGCTGTCATGGTCTCGGTCGCTTTCGGTCAACGTAGAGAATGAAGCCAGGCTGCCTGTCGCGCACGCGCAGGCAACAGATAGCTGGATCAGACTTCGTCGGGGCTGCGCAGGTTGGTGACCTGGATGCGCTGTTCACGGCGTTGCTCTTTCTGCGACGGCATCTCGGCACGGTAAATGCCTTGATCACCGACAACCCAGGAAAGAGGACGACGCTCCTGGCCAATCGACTCCTGCAACAGCATCAGGCCTTGCAGGAAGGCTTCAGGGCGAGGCGGGCAACCAGGGACATAGACATCCACGGGGAGGAACTTGTCGACCCCCTGAACGACCGAGTAAATGTCGTACATGCCACCGGAGTTGGCGCACGAACCCATGGAGATGACCCACTTGGGTTCAAGCATCTGCTCGTACAGGCGCTGGATGATCGGCGCCATTTTGATGAAGCAGGTACCGGCGACGACCATGAAGTCGGCCTGACGCGGCGATGCCCGGATGACTTCGGCGCCGAAGCGGGCGATGTCGTGGGGCGCCGTGAAGGCCGTGGTCATTTCCACGTAGCAGCAGGAGAGGCCGAAGTTGTACGGCCACAGGGAGTTTTTACGCCCCCAGTTGACCGCGCCACTGAGCACATCTTCAAGTTTGCCCATGAAGATGTTCTTGTGGACCTGGTCCTCTAGCAGCGAATCGGAGACGGTTTCCCGCTCTCCGATTGGATATTGCTCGTTGGGAGCATCCGGGTCGATTCTGGTGAGATTGTATTGCATTGCCAAAGCCTCATTGTTTCAGCTTCGCTTGCCGCTTGCGACGACCTTCGGGAGCCCAATCAAGTGCCCCGACGCGCCAAAGGTAGACAAGACCTGCCAACAGAATTGCTATGAAAACGAGCGCTTCGACAAATCCGGTCCAGCCGCTTTCGCGGACGGACACAGACCATGCAAAGAGAAAGAGGGCTTCGATATCGAAGATCACGAAGAGCATCGCGACCAGATAGAATTTGGCTGACAGGCGCAAGCGGGCGCCGCCAGTAGGCAGCATGCCGGACTCGAAGGGTTCGTTCTTGCTGCGGCCCCAGGCCTTGCTACCGAGCAGGGCGGACAGACCGAGCATGAAGGCACACAGGCCAACGACACCCAAAAGGAAAATGGCAAAGCCCCAGTTATGGGCGATGAGTCCTGTCGAATCGGGCATGCTGAAAATCCTTATACAGAGACCAGTCTCTGCGGCTTGGAAAGTAGTAAAGCAGTGACGATATGTCGCAGCGGAATCTATCGTGCTGATTTTATGGGTAAACCCGGTGCAAGTAAAATTTCTGCAGCAAATTTATTCGTAGGATTAAGAACAAAAATCTTTCGTAACTCGCTGCAGGCCGCATGGGGCGGGCATTGTCTCGGGTTTTGTTAATTATGTTTCTTGCAAAGCGTAATGAAGGTGTAACTTCGAAATGATAATTAATATCATTTGATGGGGTGCAATTCGTCCTACTGTTCAGGTCAACTACAAAGTTGTGTGGCATAGGCATCACCCGCAAGTTCCCACACCTCGTGTTTTAACCGAATTTATCCTGGCCTGCCGCGGTCTGGATCAAGGTTTTTGCAGGGCGGTTGGTGTAGGTCGAGGCGGCAATTGCCCATTGGCCCAGCCAGTAGGCGAGGATGATCAGGTAGGGAGCGGCCTGGAAATGGCCGACAAAGCGATCGATGCCGATCAGGCTATCGGAGAATACGAAGGCGATGGCCCCCAGCGCGGCAATGCCACCGCAGGCCAGCGCGCGCCAGAGCATCGCACTGATGGCCAGGGCGTACACCGTTACCGGAATCAGCAGCTCACCCAGGCCATGACTGATCAGTACAGTCAGCAGCGTGGTACCGACAAGCGCCGAGACTACCAAAGCCGAGGTTGCCCGCTCGCGTGTCTCGCTCAGGTAGCCGCGCAGGTAGGCCAGATGGGCGCAGAGAAACGCTGCCAGGCCAAATACGAACAGGTCGCCAGGTACGGCCAAAAGGATATCGCCCAGTAGCGAGAAGCCCAGGCCAATGGTGATCCAGTGCCGGTAGCGGGAAGGCGCTGCGGCCCTGAGCCAGACGATCAGGGCCAGCACCGGGATCGGTTTGACGGCAAGACCGAGCAGCGCGTTCTGGCTGGCCAGTGCATATATATAGAGAGTCGCGCCCAGCAGGGCCAGGCAGAGCAGGGTAAACGGGCGGGGCATGGCCAATCCTTGGTGTTGTTGTGCACCTAGCATAGCCAATGGGGGTGTATAGGAAAGTGGCGAATCGGCCGAATCACGCGGCACTGTGGGGGCAACTGCCTCTGTGGGAGCGGGCTTGCCCCGCGATGCGATGTATCAGTC